>CAQOYX010000171.1 GCA_948852375.1 uncultured Clostridia bacterium | reverse complement strand
CATCTCTATCAGCCATTATTTGTTGTGGGGAAAAGGTTTGCTTATTTAAGTCTATTGCTTGTATTCTTTTTTCTTCTAATAGGTTTAATTTTTCTTCTATTACTCTATAATCTTCAGAAAAATCATTTACTTCTACAATTCCTTTTATATATGCTTCTTTAATTCTGTTCTTTTGATTTTTCAAATTTGCAATTTCTTTATCTAGTTTTGCTGTATCTCGTTCTTTTTTATCTGCTAAAACAGGAAAGAAGTATTGCTTTACTGTCATATCATATTCTATTAAATTCATAATCAAATCCATTGTTACATTTTCAATTAAATCTTCTCTTAAATATAGCTTACAATCGGTGCAATGGTAATACATATATTTCTTCTTTTTGCCACCTGTTCCTTTGCAAGTCATTAGCTTTCCACACTTTGGACAGATTAACTTTTGCATAAAGATATAAACTCTATCTCTACAAAATGCTCTTTGGTTTTTCTCTTTTTGTGCTTGTACCTCGGAAAACTGTTCTCTTGAAA
>CAQOYX010000170.1 GCA_948852375.1 uncultured Clostridia bacterium | reverse complement strand
GAGGTAATAATTATGTTATTTGGTATTGGTAGTAAGAAAAAAGGCAGCATTAGTGAGGAGGTACAACCTACCAATAATGCTTCAGTAACAAATAATTCTGCTGCAAAAGTAATACTTGACAAAGCAAAATTAGGTCTAAACGAAAACATTGTATGGTTAAAAAGAAACGGCATTAATCTTGAAAAACACCGTGCACGTGTATTTGTAGTTATGGACAGATCAGGATCTATGGGATATAGTCCTAAGGGAGACCTATATAAAAATGGTTATGTTCAAGAGGTATTAACTCGTTTATTGCCATTAGCGTTGAAATTCGATGATGATGGTGAGTTGGAAGTGTATGTTTTTAATAATGAGTGTGTACAATTGCCATCGATGACCATGAACAATTATGAAAGTTATGTCGAAAATGTGATATTAAGTAATAACTATGGTCCATCAGGTGGAACTAATTACGCACCTGTGATAAGGAAGGCAATAAGAAATTACAAAGATGACAGTGAATTCCCAGCATTCGGAATGTTCATCACAGATGGTAGTCCAAGCGATGAAGATGAAACTAATGAGATGGTTCGTAAATCATCTAAATACAAGATGTTTCTTCA
>CAQOYX010000169.1 GCA_948852375.1 uncultured Clostridia bacterium | reverse complement strand
TCTTCTATCAGTATTATCATAAAATATTTCTTGTTGATTGATACCACGAAGAATAACATGATAAACTCCTGTATAAGATTTTTGATTTTCTCTACAATCTCGGGGCATAGTATTCCTACCTTTCCTTTCACTATTTGCCCCCTATTGATTTTTTACTACTATATCATTTTTTCTGCTATATTTCTATATGAAAAATAACTTTATTGCTTTTACTAAGCTATTCTTCCTTCATTTTAATTAATGTTTCAATTGGTTCACTTTGTCTTTGTGGAATTCTTAAAATCTCAAATTTTGAAATCTTATCTCCAAACCTAATCTCTACAATATCACCTATCTTAACCTCATAACTTGGTTTAACTGTTTTTCCATTAACAGAAATTCTGCCACCATCTGCCGCTTCATTTGCAACAGTCCTTCTCTTAATGACTGTTGACATTTTTAAAAATTTATCTATTCTCATCTTTTTTCACTTCCATTCTCTTTTAAAGTTTATTTCTTCCTTATTTTTTAATCCTTTAACAATATCCATATCTATTAACTCACACATTCCCATTAAGCAAATAAATACATCTGTTATTTCATTTTCTAGATTAGAGCTATACTGTTTAT
>CAQOYX010000168.1:338-640 GCA_948852375.1 uncultured Clostridia bacterium | reverse complement strand
TGTATATACAGGAACACTTAGAACTCATAAAAAGAAAACTGTTTCTATAAGAGGTAGAGCAATTAAACTTCCAGAAGAAGAACATTTTGTATTTGAAAATCATCACGAAGCAATTATTCCAAAAGAAACATTTGAATTAGCCCAAGAAATTCGAAAAAGAAAAGCAAATTCAAAAACTACTTGTCGGAACAAGAAAAAGAACTTATGCTTTTTCAGGATTAGTCAGGTGTGGAGATTGTGGTTTTGGGGTTAGTGGTATAACAATGAATAGAAAACAAAAGCAAAAAGGATATGAATGTTCA
>CAQOYX010000168.1:0-287 GCA_948852375.1 uncultured Clostridia bacterium | reverse complement strand
TGATATGATTATTCATTTAAAGGAGTTTCTGAAATTCACAAAACAGAAATACCATGATGAAATGGATAAAATAAAAATTGAAACTAAAACTACTAATATACAAACTAATAAAGAAAAGATTAAATATGAGCTTGAAACTTTAAAGGCAGAATATAAAGTATTATTAAATCAAAAAATAAGAGATTTAACAACAACTACTAGCGAATATCAAAAACAAATGATAGAAAATACATATCAAGAATTAGAAAGCGAAAAAACAGCTAAAATAGAAAAATTGCAACAACTTC
>CAQOYX010000167.1 GCA_948852375.1 uncultured Clostridia bacterium | reverse complement strand
AGTAGAGTATGGATATTATCCACAAAAAGCAGTATCAAAAGATATGCAAGAAAGACTAGAAAGAGCATATAGAAGTGGTAGTATATTAAGAACAAGAAATAGCTATACAACAGATTCAAGAAAATATGATGATTATAATGAAAAATTTTCAGAAAAACAACACGAAGAATATGAGTATAATGGAAAAAGATATGTAAGAATAGAAGTTAATTCTGGAAAAAGCCAATATGCTCTTTCGAATGGAGAGAGTTATAGAGATGGTGATAATGTATGGGTAGAAGTACAACCAGTTAAATGGTTAATTGATGAAAAAGAAAAAATTATGCTAACAGATAAATTAATTTTTTCTGGAGTACAATTCAATCATACTAGAGATTACCATACAAGAGACTTTGATAAAACAGATATAAAAACATTTATGGATAAATACTTATCTAGAGATTTAGAACAATCAAGAGGAACAATAACTTTGGGAGAACAAACAGAAGAAACAGAAAGAGTCCCACAGAGAAAATCAAGATTACAAAAATTAAATCCAGATAAAATAAAAACAGCTGATAGAACAAGGATGACAGATACTGAAATAATACAAAATTGGATTGAAGTAGGAGAGTCAGTATTATTAAGAGGACCATCTGGAATAGGAAAAACAGAAAGAATAAAAACAT
>CAQOYX010000166.1 GCA_948852375.1 uncultured Clostridia bacterium | reverse complement strand
TAACAAGAAAGATGCTCACAATACCAATAGAAGCATGAATAATAATGGGTAACCGTTTCTTCATAGAAAAATCCTCCTTAAATATGCGTAGTGTCCTCTTGTATTAGCGAGGAAATTATACTTTGGCACTTGTGCCATGTAACTATAGTATATAATAATTACATAATATTTGCAAGAGTAAAGTCCCCTTTACCAGGATAATCTTATGAAATATTACAAAAATGTAATATTAAAAATGCTAAAAATTAGTATTAAACTAAACTTATAGAAAAAAGTCTTACGAAGCCTTTCAAAAAAGCCCCTTTAACAAGGGGGCTGGCACGCTGAAAGCGTGACTGGGGGTTCTTATATTTATATGCTTTTAATAAATCTGTTCGTATTCTATCATATTCCTTTCCCTCTTCTGTATAATGTTGGCTTCCATCTAATTCTATTCCGATTTTCTTTTCAGGACAATAAAAGTCTAATATGTAACTATCGATTGGTTTTTGCCTTATAAATCTTATGGGGTATTTTGACAGATATTGATACCAAAGTTTATTTTCTTCTGGTGTTGATTGATTTCTTAATTTTCTAGATTTTCCGAATTAAATTTTTATTATATGGTATATATATTTGGTTCTCCTTTCTTAAGAACCTCCAGTCACGCTTGGTGCGTGACAGCCCCCTTGTTA
>CAQOYX010000165.1 GCA_948852375.1 uncultured Clostridia bacterium | reverse complement strand
ATCAATCTCTAATATCCCCACGAACGGAGAGAGTGGGAAAAGAGCAAGAGATGGTGTTCTTGAAGTAGAGTATGGATATTATCCACAAAAAGCAGTATCAAAAGAGATGCAAGAAAGATTAGAAAGAGAATATAAAAGTGGCAGACTTTCAAAAACAAGAAATAGTTATACAACAGATTCAACACGATACACTGAATATGATAAAACATTTGAGCCACAAACTCATCAAGAATATGAATATAATGGAAAAAGATATGTAAGAGTTGAAGCTAATTCATATTATGATGGAAATAACTTTACACTTTCAAATGGAGAACAATATAAAGATGGAGATAATGTATGGATAGAAGTTTCTCCAGTTAAGTGGATTGTAGATGAAAAATCTCGTATGATGATAACTGAAAAACTAATATTTGCAGGAGTTCAATTTAATAAGGAGAGTAATTATCATACAAGAGATTTTGATAAAACAGATATAAAAACATTTATGGATAGACATTTGGCAAGAGATTTAGAACAGTCAAGAGGTACAATAACATTAGGAGAACAAACAGAAGAAACAGAAGAATTTAAGCCAAGAAAATCTAGATTACAAAAATTAAATCCAGATAAAACAAAGACAGCTGATAGAAGCAGAATGACAGATACAGAAATAATACAAAATTGGATCGAAGCAGGAGAGTCAGTATTATTAAGAGGACCATCTGGAATAGGAAAAACAGAAAGAATA
>CAQOYX010000164.1 GCA_948852375.1 uncultured Clostridia bacterium | reverse complement strand
AATAACATTAAATAAAGAAAATATAATAACAGCAGAGTTAGGAGAAAACGGAACAATAAAAGTAACTTCTAGTGAAAGCTATGGAGAAGTAGAAATAACAATAACATGTGCAGGAAAAATAGAAACATTTACAGTAACAGTGATTCAACCACCACCAGAAATGAAACCATCACATTCTGCAAAAGACATTTCAGCATTATATACATGGGAGGAAATGGCAGAAGCTGCAAAAATAATATCAAATAACGATGATATAATAAAAAAAGATATTGCTGAAGAGGTAAAAATAAAATTCAATGAAAAAACAATAACCATAGGAATTGGAGATACCATGAAACTTAATGGTAATAACGTAAGGATATTAGGATTTAATCATGATGAATTGTCTGATGTAAGTGTATATAAAAATGAAGATGGAAAGACTAACAAATATGCAGGAATTACTTTTGAATATGTTAATTCACTATTTAATTCAAAAATGCACTCAAATAGTAATTATCCATATGGCAAATCTGATGTTAGAACTAGATTAAATAGTACAGAGTATGATAAAATTAAAAGTATTGCTAATATAAAAATGGTAAAAAAGATATATGGACTAGATATGGATACTACTGAGTATGGTGTTGTTAATGATTACTTGTGGGTTCTATCGTATTATGAGGTATGCCCAAAAGGATATATATTATCTACTTCGAACAGAAAAAGCAAAGCGCCAGAAGGAACAGAATACCTTTTTTTTAGCCGAGTAGTTGAGGGGCGAACTAATTTAGGGATGACATTAAAAACAAGATTTGAAATTAGTAAGTGGTTGAGAACTCCTGATTATGGTACTCAAGCCTATATGTGGTGGTCTAGTTTTGAACAGTGTTCTAGGGAAAATGGATATTATTCAACCTATGGTATAGCTCCTGGATTTTGTTTATAAGTAAGGTACAATAGGTAGTTCAGCTAAATTAAAAAAAATCAAAAAGAACACTTGAAAAGTGTTCTTTTTTGATATAGAATTGTATTGCCTAAAGAAAAAATGGGTAACATACTAAAGATAGGAAAAATTTTAAATATTTTAAGGAGGAAAAAAATATGTCAGTTA
>CAQOYX010000163.1 GCA_948852375.1 uncultured Clostridia bacterium | reverse complement strand
TATGTAGTAGATGGAATAGCTAAATATACAGATATAGGACAAATGTATAGTGAATATTTAACAAGAGATTCTAAAGAAGAAGTTAGGAGTGAAGACAATGAGAGAAGTTGAATATAGTGAAGCAGCAGTTGAAGTATTAGACATATTAAATCATACAAATAGAGAAGATGTTGCAAGAATACCACAAAGTTTTATAAAGTTTTTAACTGATATTTCAAGCAAAAGCTATAAATCTAAATTTAATCATGAACAGCCAATTAATGGTTTTAATTTAAGAAAACAAACGAAAGAACTTTTAGGCTTTATATATATTACATGGTGGTGTAATAAAGAAGAACATGAAAAATATAAAAATATAATACATGAAAACAATATGAAAAAAGAAAAAATAAATGAAACATATAATGTAAATGATATTTTTAAAAACAAAAAAGAAAATAAAATAATTCAAAATGAAAATGTGATGGAAAAAAATATAGTAGAATATAAAAAAGAAAATATATTCAAAAAGTTTCTTAATAAAATATTGAGTTTTTTTAGTATTACGAAAGGGGATAAAATTTAATATGATTAATAAAGAATTGATAGAATTACAAAAAGGATGCCTTGCTACCTGTGTTGTAATACAAAATGAAGATTGTAAAGAATTAGATTCAAAAATTATTGTAAATGCTGATTCTAATGATAGTGAATTGTATGCAACTTTTAAAGAGAAAATCTCTAATAAAGAAGAACTTGATTATTTTATTATATCTGAAATAGACAAATTAAATGAAAGTACACAAAATAAATATTATCAAATAGTTAAAGATAGAGAATTTTATGGATATAAATTACCAAAAGATATGATTGTAGTTTTAACTGTTAAAGATAGAGAAGGATTAAAAAACATTTCAAAGGAGCTATATAATTTCTGTGTTATTGCATTTTAAGCTACAGTAATTAGCATAAGAAATATAAGGGAGTAGTATATGAGTAATTTTACTTTTTTAACCGAAGAACAATGCTTTGGTAATGATAAATTAGATATATTAGAAAAAAGAGGAACAAAAGCAGCAATAACAGATTTTTCTGTATTGCTTGGTGGATGGGTTTCTGATTATCATGTTGACAATGACAGTTCTTTGGAGGGGAGAACAGGTTGGTATTGGACAAAGTCAGATGACGGAGATAATGACGCGCGCGTGGTTTACGCTATTGGTTATAGGAAT
>CAQOYX010000162.1 GCA_948852375.1 uncultured Clostridia bacterium | reverse complement strand
TTCCTTTAAAACTTCCTGCTACCCATAAGCAATAAATATATTCATAATTTTTACCGCTAATAGGTATCCAAGCTGTTTCTATTGACTCATATTCAATAAATATTTTTCCTCTTGCATTTAGTTTTCTAAATACATGCCCATCTTTTAACTTACTTTTAATCCATTCTTTTTTATTATTTACTCCTACTTGATGTTTTGGATCACCAATCGCACAACAGATATGTTCTTTTTCTATATTTTCTAATGTTAAATTTATATATTCATTCATTTTTTCCTCTTTTCTATATAAAGGTCAATTGCTCTTCTTGTTTAATTTCTTTTTTATATGCCTTTACTATATCATTCATTTTATAAAGTAGTCCATACTTTTCACATTCTTCTTTAAATATTTTGTTTAAGTTTTTATTCAATGGATAACAAAAATAGTTATTTCCATAAGTCTTAATATACTTTTCTTTTATCTTAGGAAAAGTTTTATCTAATTGCTCATAGAAGTATTCTCTT
This sequence comes from uncultured Clostridia bacterium, assembly GCA_948852375.1. Next base: position 893 of record CAQOYX010000162.1, on the reverse strand, counting down.
TGGTTTTCTCTTAATGTAACTCCTCCCATTGAAAATACAAATTTTGCTCCATTTTCATAAGATAATCTTATTACATTTCTAATATTATCCTCCAAATCTGTTATAAATGGAATAATTGGTGTTAATAGTGTTCCAACAAATAATCCTTCTTTTGATAGTTGATTCATTGCTTTTAGTCTTTCTGAAGAAACACATACTCCTGGTTCTACTTTTTGTGATAATTTATCATCTGCTGATGTAATTGTAAATTTAAGTATTACATCTGCTTTTTTGTTTATTTCTTTAAATATGTCTATATCTCTAATTATTAAATTACTTTTTGTTTCTATTGATACTCCAAAATTATAGTATGAAATCAGTTCTAATGATTGTCTTGTTATTTCATATTGTTTTTCAAAGGGATTATAAGTATCTGACATTGCACCTATTCCTATTACACCTTTTTTTCTTTTTGATTTTAGTTCTCGATTTAATATTTCTATTTCATCCTTTTTTGCTCTTACTCTATCAAAATCTTCTACTTGATAACAATTACTTCTACTATCACAATAAATACATTTATGACAGCAACCTTTGTATAGATTCATATTATAATCAATTCCAAACCATTCTTCTCCATGTGTCGCTCTTTGAAGTATTGTCTTTGCTTCTATAAATTCCATAATCATTCCTTTTTTCTTATTGGGTGTCTTATGACTGTTTTTAATTTACTTACATCACATCTTCTTGGATCACTTAAATAAATTTCGTGATGAAATCTGTTGTCTGTAATATCAAGTTCATATCCATTTTCTATCATATATTTGTGCATTAAATTTATTGTAGATGGCTCATCATCATAAGAACCTATGTGCATACATTGAACACAACTTCCTTCATCATAAGTTAAAAAT
>CAQOYX010000161.1 GCA_948852375.1 uncultured Clostridia bacterium | reverse complement strand
TTCAAAATGCTAAAGTTTGTTATGAAAAAGCAGCCCAAATTAATACTTTATTATATAGTGGATATTATAATTTAGCACAAATTAGTTTAATATATAATGATTTAGAAGAAGCAGAAAAATATTTTATGCAAAGTGTTATGAGTAAAGATATAGAGCCAAAGGCATATTATAATTTAGCAAAAATATATATGCTAAGAGGTGATAAAGAAAATGCAATTAAATTTTTAAATATTGCAATAGAAATAGACCATAATTTTTATAAAAAAGCTGAAGCTGAACCAATATTTATTCCAATAAAAGCATATATAAACTTTCCTAATATGGATGAAGAGCAATTAAAAGAAAATAGCTTAACAGATAAAGAGATAAAAGCACAAAAACACTTAGAAAAAACAATGAAATTAGTTGGAAAATTAAGTAACAATATTGTATTAAGAAAGGAAAACAAAAACAAAGAAATAGATAAATTAGAAGAAAGAGAAAAAGAATAACTAAGAATAGAAAATCATAAAATTAAATTAGGAAAGGAAGAGTGATTATATTGATAAAAAATGTAGCTATTATTGGTGGAGACTTAAGAAGTGTAAAATTAGCGGGGATGCTAGAAAAAGAAGGATACATAGTAAATTCATATGCATTAGAAAAAGAACATGAAATAATAAATAGGGCAAGTAGCATAAAAGAGTGCATAGAAAATGCAGACATAGTAATAGGCCAGTGCCATTATCTAGTAATGGAGAATATATAAATACACCATTTAGTGAAAGTAAAATTACAATAGAAGAATTATTAGACAATTTAGAAGGGAAAATACTTATTGCAGGAGCTATTAAACAAGATGTGTATGATAAAATAGAGGGTAGGGATATAACAATATATGATATTATTAAAAGAGAAGAACTAGCAGTATTAAATGCTATTTCAACAGCAGAGGGAGCAATACAAATTGCAATAAATGAAACACCTAAAAATTTGCATGGAAATAATGTACTAGTATTAGGTTTTGGTAGAATTGGAAAAGTACTATCTAAAATGCTTGATGGAATAGGGGCTGTAGTTGCTTGTGAAGCAAGAAAAACAACAGACCTTGCATGGATAAAGGCGTATGGATATGAGCCTATTAATTTAACACAGTTAAAGGAGAATATTGGTAGGTTTGATATTATTATTAATACAATACCATTTGTTGTATTAGATAGAGATATGTTAAAAGAAGTTAAGAAAGATACTTTAATTATAGATTTAGCATCAAATCCAGGTGGAGTTGATAGAAATGCTATTAAAGAACTTGGAATAAAATTTAATTGGGCGTTATCACTTCCAGGAAAAGTTTCACCAATTACATCTGCTGAATTTATGAAAGAAACATTAATTAATATGTTTAAGGAGATAAATTAATTTAGTTTAAAACTAGCGTGAGAGAAGTAATATATTTTATTTTTGAAATGTAACCACGGACAGCCGGGAGGCGGGGGAATACCCGTGAGCGTTGGGAGAGGTGAAATGGAAAAAATAAAATATATTACTTCTTGGGAGCGGACTATAAAAGTGCTAATGAAAAAAATTAATTTAAA
>CAQOYX010000160.1 GCA_948852375.1 uncultured Clostridia bacterium | reverse complement strand
CTTTCAAGATTTTACTATAAAGACTAAAATATGTAAAAAATAATTTTTTTATTTTTAAATTACACACTAAAATATATACATATCTTACATTAAAAAATACAAAATATCAATCCCAATAAAGAAATTAAAAAAAGAATTATAAAATTATGTATCTATATAATTTATATTACGTTGAGAAGTTAACATCATTATAAGAATAAGAAATTCAGAATAAAATGTAATAAATAACAATGTTTAAAGGTAAACCAAATAAAACCTAAATAAAATAAAGGAGTAAAAAACATGATCAATTTAACCAAAAAACAATTATTACTAATAATAGGAATAGGAGTAATAATAATATCTGTAATAGGATATTACATTTATGGTTTAACAAAAGAAGAAAGTTATGAACAATTTGATGTAACAAGTGAAGAAACAACTAACAAAACAAGTCCAATTGTGGAAAACGCTGATGAAGAAATAGTAATACACATAGCAGGAGAAGTAAAAAATCCAGGAATAGTAAGAACAAAAGAAGGAGCAAGAATAGCAGATATAATAGAAAAAGCAGGAGGTTTAACAGAGTTTGCAAACATAACCAATATAAACTTAGCCTATATAATAGAAGACGGACAAAAAATAACAATACCATCAAATAAAAGCAAAGAAATAGCAAAAGAACAAGAACAAACAAAACTCGAAACAGAAAAAATAGAAGACAACATAGAAGAAACAAATAATGAATACATAACAACAGAAAATGGACAAGGAATAATAAATAAAGAAAATTCACGGAACAAGCCAAGAAGAAAAAAATCAGCAAATAAATATAAATAAAGCAACATCTGAAGAATTACAAAGACTAAAAGGAATAGGAGAATCCACAGCAAACAAAATAATAGAATACAGAAAACAAAATGGAAATTTTAAAGAAATTCAAGACATAAAAAATGTTCCAGGTATAGCAGAGTCTAAATATGAAGCAATAAAAGATAATATAAAAGTGAAGTAAAAATCAGTTGTAGCCTTGTAAATGCTACAACTATTATACAATAAAAAATGTAGCATTTTGTAAAATAATAGCAAAAAAACAAAAAAAAGATGTAAAAGCTTTAAAATAGCACATTTAAAATCGCATAATGTCGTACGATTTTGTATAAAAATGTTGTTTTTTTATTGACGATAATGTAAAAATATGGTATTTTTAAAATATACAAAAGAAAAAAATGCCTAAAAAAGGAGAGTGTGCATATGCTAAATGATGAAATATGTAAAAAAAGAGACGAATTAAACAAAAGCATAGAGCATGATGAGGAATATAGCAAAATATATAAATTAAGTGTAGAATTAGACGAACTAATAGCAAAATATTATAACAAACAAGCGAAGAAAGAAACAGAAGAATAAGAAAGGAATATACTAAAAAACAAAAGAATAAAAAAGAAACCTTAAATTAGACAATTAAGACAAAATAAACACAAAAGATAGTAGTATAAAAAAGATACTACTTAGAATAGGTTATAAAATAGAACAGGAATAATATCTTATTTTATAGGATATTATTAACTGTTCTATTTTTACATTAATGTTACAGAAATATGTTTTTTTTAATATTTAAAATAAATAAACTGTCAAATGTTGAAAAATAAGGAAAAATAAG
>CAQOYX010000159.1 GCA_948852375.1 uncultured Clostridia bacterium | reverse complement strand
TCATGTATACTATTAGATGTAAATCAATTTGAGTTTAGGTAAAATTTAATAGGAAAAAGAAAAAGTGAAAATGTGTTATCCACAGATTCACTTTTTTGCTCATAAAATAAGGAAATATTCTCCTTTGTTTAGTATAATTTAATTGTAAAATAAAAAATTTAATAAACAAAAAATTGGAGGTATTCCCTATGACTAATTTTACTATGTATACATATGAATTGAAAAGAGATTTAATGAATTTTTCTAAAAAAATTTCAACTGGACTGTCAAAATCTGATTCTAAATTCTTAATGGATATGATGTTTGGTATTTCCGTATCAGGATCTACTTTAATTAGTGAAATTTCTAGAAGCTTAAAAGAAAATATAAAATTAGGTTATACAATTGAAAGACTTTGTAATCATTTATCTTCTTTTGATGAAAATAATCTTATTATGAATAATTATTTTGATGAATGTAGAAATCATTTTGGAGATAAACCTATAGTATTGTTTGATGATAGTGATATATCAAAAATTTACGGAAAAAAGTTTGAAGATTTAGATGATGTGATAGATGGATCTAATAAAGAAAAATCTATTACTCCAGGATATCATGTTTGTGAAGCTGTTGCCTTAACAAAGATGGAAAAACAACCAATAAGTTTATATAGTAAAATATATTCTTGTAAAAGTGATAATTTTATAAGTAAGAATGAATATACAATGGAAAGTATAAAAACATCCGAAAAAGTATTAGGTAAAAGGTTTATTGGAGTGTTTGATAGAGGATATGATGATAATAAAATAATAGATTACATGAGTAAAAATAATGAATTTGTGATTAGAATGAAAGATAAAAGAACATTTCTATTCAAAGGTAAAAAGAAGAATTGTTATGAAGAAGCAATAAAAAGAAAAGGAAAAATAAGAATGACCTTATTATTTGATGATAATGAAGTAAGAGAGGTTTATGTGTCACACACTAAGGTAACATTACCATATAATAAATCAGATTATGAGTTAGTGATGGTGTATGGATTAAGTGAGGAAAGACCATTAATATTATTAACTAATTTGAGTATTCACTCAAAAGAAGATGTAATCAAAGTAGTAAGACTGTATTTTTCAAGATGGAGAATAGAAGAATATTTCAGAGCTAAAAAGCAAGAATATGATTTTGAAAATATGAGAGTTAGAACATTAAAAGCCATGAATAATTTAAATACAATATTAACAATTTATTTAGGATATGTAGGAATGCTTAGTGAAAAAATAGATAGGAAGTTAATGACAATAAAGATTATAGAAGCTAGTAAATCATTAAGAAGAAAAATACTAGTATGGCTTTCACAAATGGCAAGAGGCATAAAAGAAATATTAAAATATTGTCATACAGGAATAAAAGAATGGCAGAAGATAGAAAAAAGAGAAAAAAATAAGCAAATGCAGTTAAAACTATAAAAATAAACAAACTTAATAAAGGAAAAAAGAACATTTAAGCGATGTTCTATATTGACATGCATTTAATCAAAAATTTGAAGAAAAAAATATTAAAATTTGTCTATAAGATGTTTTTTGGTTGAAATTCGATATTTTTTTAAGTAAAAAACCTAAACTTAAACTAATGAATTTTTGACAATAATTATAAAATATGTTATTATGAATATGTCAAGGAAACTTGCAT
>CAQOYX010000158.1:439-1747 GCA_948852375.1 uncultured Clostridia bacterium | reverse complement strand
CTTATTATAGCTTGCTTAAGCCTACTTGATGTAGGATATTTTTTCTCTTAAGTTCAAAAGCAAAAATACTATATCTATGTGAAGATACTGTTCTACTTTAGTTTCCTATGAATAGCAATAATTTTTTATTGTTTTTTTAACTAACTTAAGCAGTAACATGTAAGTATTCGTCTACTACTTCTTTGGTATTTCCATCCATCCTTATTTTCCCTTCATATAACCATACTGCTCTATCACATAATTGTTTCACAGATTCCATACTATGTGTTACAAATACCATAGTTTTCCCTTCTTGTTTTAGTTCTTGCATCTTTTTAAAACATTTTTCTTGAAAATGTTGATCTCCTACTGATAATATTTCATCTATTAGCAAAATATCCGCATCTACATTAATTGCAACAGAAAATGCAAGTCTCATATACATACCAGAAGAATATGTTCTAACAGGGTTGTCTATGTAACTTCCTAGTTCTGAGAATTCTATAATGTTATTTAGTCTTGAATCTATTTCTTTTTTTGTTAAACCAAATATAGATGCATTAAAATATATGTTTTCACGCCCTGAAAAATCTGGGTGAAATCCTGCTCCTAGCTCTAAAAGAGATGTTAATTTTCCATGTGTTTCTATTTTTCCTTTATTAGGATAAATAATTTTTGTCATTAATTTTAGTAATGTAGATTTTCCACTTCCATTTACTCCAATTAATGCAACCGCTTCTCCTTTATTAACAGTTAAATTAATTCCTTTTAATACTTCTCTTTTTTCTTTTCTATTTCTCTTAAAGAACATTAATTTTTCTTTTATTGTATTTGCCTTGTCCATGTATACATTAAAAGTTTTATATACATTGTCTACAATAATACTATATTCTTTATTTTCTTGCATGCTTATCCTCCTATTTAATTCACTTGCACATTATATCATATTTATAAAAATTTGCAAAATAAAATTTGATTTTTAATATTCTCCTGCTAAGCTTTTTTACTATCTTCTTAAGTGAACCCTTATTATTACAAATATTGGTAAGTTTATATACTACAAAGTAAAGTCTTCTTTTTTAAGGGATGTGTTAGTTTTAATAACCTTCTAAGGATTATTATTATAAAATTAAGTTATCTACAAAATCTCTTTTTAGTAATTAATACACCTGGTATGTACATTAGTATAAATAAAATTTTATTAATTTTTCCTTTTACTGCTTCTAAACTTTCTTTAAATTTCTTATTCGTTAATACTGAAAACAATGTATAATGCTTTAGTATATATATCCTTTTATTAAAGTATATACCTTTTAAGTCCATATCAAA
>CAQOYX010000158.1:0-425 GCA_948852375.1 uncultured Clostridia bacterium | reverse complement strand
TCTTTAAAGTATTTATAATACCCATATGGATTTTTTCTAAATATTTTTGTAATATTTTCAGAATAGCCATCTTTTTGGTATTCACATATCATAATAGGTTCATTAATACATTTGATTTTATATTTTAAATCCATTTTATGATACATACTTGCTTCTGTTATAAATTTTTCATTTTTCTCTAATTCATAACTATACTCTCTTCTTATTTTTGAATTATATACTAAAGCTTTTTCTCCTGTTTCTCCTTGCTTAAAATATAAATCAAACATTGTTGTTTCTTTTTCTTTAAACAAATTACCTATATTGCACTCATTTTGGTCATATTTTAAATAACATAGAGCATATGTTTTTTCATTTAGCTCATTTAATGTATTTTTTATTGTTAAAAATGCATTTTCTTTAAAGTAATCATCTGAATCACATTC
>CAQOYX010000157.1 GCA_948852375.1 uncultured Clostridia bacterium | reverse complement strand
ATACAGTTCTATTATCTGTTTTAAATTTGCTTGGAATACCATAATTTAACAATATTTGGTAAAAGACATTATAATATCCTTTTAATGTTTCTTGCCAATCAAAATATCCTCCAACAATATGATTTGTTGCTTTATCAGTTGCTAGATGTAGACATGACTTTTTATCTCCAAACCATAAGTGTGATGAACCATCCATTTCAGTTATTTCACCAAAATATTTTGGTTTTTCTCCTCTTGGATGAGCATCTTCTAGTGCAACTTCATGACTAACAATAATTTCAATTTCTTCTTCTGTTTTATTTTTTAATTTCTTTTCATTTTGTAATTTTTCTTTTGCTATTCTTCTTTTCGTTGCTTTTCTTGATTTTGGTGAAGATATTCCATTTTTTATTAATGTTTTATATACAAAATGATATGAAACTTGAATATTTTCTTCTTCACTTAAATATTCATGAAAATGTTTGAAGTTAAACCCTTGATATTTATTACTATAAAGTAGTATAATATTTTCGGAAAAAGATTTATCCAAGGTCTTGGCTGGTTTCTTTGAGCGGTTGCCATGTACAAATCCGTGGTTTACCTTTTTCCTTATAAATTTTTATCAAACGATTTATTTGTCGTACAGTCAAACCTAATTTATTTGCTGCGCGTTTTTTATTTCCATTATGGTCTACTAATTCTTTAATTACATTATATTTATCTAATTCTTTCATTCTTAAATTCACCTTTTTCATTACATTACACCTCTGTAATGTATTATTTACATTTTGGGACATTTTTATGGGTTACTACTTAAGACATTATCATAAATTAATCATAATTTGTGACAAATTTACATAAAGTTGTGTCAATAACTTTTGAAAATGTCCCAAATTTTACAAAACATTAGCGGGAAATATTCCCCTTAATTTTTAACTTTAAATCTCAAGTTGATTTGCTCGCCGTAAGGCAAGCTCAACATTTAATTTGTTTGTATTAAAATCTATTTTTTTGCCAATAATATTATTAGGCAATAGATTTTATTAAGATGTTACATCACATCTCGTTTAAGCATATACATGTTCTGTATGTGCTTTTTCTAATTGTTTCTTAAATGATGTCAATTTCCATGGATGAGTCATTGGTGGTATATATTTTTTCTTTTCTTCTTTTTTCTCTGGAATAACATCAAATTCTTCTGAATATTTTTTATGTGATTCTAATTTTCTTAGTTCATATATTTTTTCATCAATAGTAACTAACAACTCACCATCAAAAGATTTTATAACAAGACATTCCGTTTTGGCTCTAAAACATTTTAAGCTTCCATTTTCATATGGTTGATAATATTCATTTTTAAATTTTATGCTATTACCATTGTCTATTTTTCGTGGTGTTAATACTGCAAGTGTATAATTAATTCTTTCTAATGATGGTGATGTTTCATAAACACTCTCAAATTTTTTATAGTCTAGAGCAAATTTGGAATTAAATTTTGGTATAAATACCTCAATCAAATATTTATTTGCTTCTTCAATTGTTGTAATATTATTTAGCCTAAATTCACTTATTAATCGATCTTGAAAAGTTTCATTATCACGTTCTATAAGTCCCTTAGCCTGAGAAATGCTTGTTGTGTCTATAGAAGTTCCAAGTTGTTTACAAGCGTATCCAAATTGTGTTAATACATCTTTATCTGATGTACGTTTATCTTCATTTAATCTATTATAATTAAATACAGTTCTATTATCTGTTTTAAATTTGCTTGGAATACCATAATTTAACAATAT
>CAQOYX010000156.1 GCA_948852375.1 uncultured Clostridia bacterium | reverse complement strand
ATATTGAAAATAGGTAGATAATTAAAGAGGTAAAAAAATGGAACTACATGAATTTGAAAAAAGTATAGATTATATATTTAAAAATAAAAACTTATTAAGAACTGCTCTCACCCACACATCATATGCAAATGAACAAAATATAGAAAGTAATGAAAAACTAGAATTTTTAGGAGATGCAATATTAGAGTTTGTTACAAGTGATTATTTATATAAAAAATATACTCATTTAAAAGAGGGAGAAATGACTAAAGTTAGAGCAAGTGTAGTATGTGAAGATAGCCTATATAAAATTGCAATAAAGAGTAATTTTAGTGATTTCTTATTTCTAGGAAAAAGTGAGCTTTTAAGTGGAAACAAAATAAGGGCAGCAATACTTGCAGACAGTGTAGAAGCAGTTATAGCAGCCATATTTTTAGATTCTGGCATAGAGGAAACAAAAAAATTCATTATAAGTAATTTAGAAGAAGAAATAGAAATAGCAAGTAAACATGTAGGAGAAAAAGACCACAAAACAGTCTTACAAGAAAAATTACAAGCCTATAAAGGCTCACACATAGAATATAAAATAGTAGCAGAATCTGGACCAGATCACAACAAAACTTTTACAGCAGCAGTATTATTAAATGGAAAAATGTTAGCAAGTGGAATAGGAAAATCAAAGAAGACAGCTCAAATGGATGCAGCCAAAAATGCAATTGCAAACAACAAGTTTTAATTAAAAAACTAATATTAGTTAAAGAATAAAATTTAATCAAATCAAAAAGGAGGAAAAGTAATGAAAAGTAAGGAAAAACAATATGTAATACCAATATTTGTACCACACCTAGGATGTCCAAATGATTGCATATTTTGCAATCAAAAAAGCATAAGTGGTGAGCAAAAACAAGTAACTAAAGAAGATGTAAAGAAAACAATAGATTACTACTTATCAAACCTAAAAGAAGAAAATGCTTACAAAGAAGTAGCATTTTTTGGTGGAAGTTTTACAGGAATAGATGAAAACATACAAGAAGAATTATTACAAACAGCTTATGAATACATAGAAAAAAACGAGATAGATGGAATAAGAATATCAACCAGACCAGACTATATAAATAAAGACATATTAAAAAGATTAAAAAAATATAAAGTAAAAACCATAGAATTAGGAGTGCAATCAGCAAATGACTATATACTAAAAAGAGTAGGAAGGGGACATACCTTTGAAGATGTAAAAAAAGCATCAAAATTAATTAGGTGGAATGGATTTAAACTAGGGCATCAAATGATGGTAGGACTTCCAGAAAGTACAAAATTAGATGAAATAAACACAGCAAGACAGCTAATAAAGCTAAAACCAAAAATGATAAGAATATATCCAGTATTAGTGTTAAAAAATACTAAACTACAAAAAGAATATGAACAAGGTACATATGAACCAATAACAATAAACCAAGCAGTAGAAACATGTAAAGAGTTAGTATATTTATTTAACAAAAAGCAAATAGAAGTAATAAGAATAGGACTTCAAAATACTGATATAATAACAGAACCAAAACAGGAGGAAAGCGAAGTTGTGGCAGGTCCATATCACCCAAGCTTTGGGCAATTAGTAGAAGATAGTATTTGGTATGATAGTATAGTAGATAAAATAAAAAAATTTAATGTAAAAGTAAAAGAAGTAGAAATAAGTGTAAACCCACAAGATGTAAACTGTGTAATAGGGCATAAAAAAGAAAATGCAGAGAAATTAAAAGACTTATATGAAGTAGATATAAAAGTTAAGGCTGATGAAAACATAAAAGTAGGAAAATCTGAAATAAAGATATTAAAA
>CAQOYX010000155.1 GCA_948852375.1 uncultured Clostridia bacterium | reverse complement strand
ATTATCATCTGGTGGATTTACTGGTATTGCTACGATATTTTACTATATATTAAAATTACCAATGGGATTAACAATATTTGCATTAAATATCCCATTATTTATATTATCTTTTATAAAAAAAGGAAAAGAATTTTTCATAAGAGGGCTTTTTGGAACAATATTTTTATCTATATTTATTGATATATTAGATAAATATCCAGTTTTAACAAATGATAGGTTACTTGCTTGTATTTATGGAGGAATTATAATGGGACTTGGAACTTCTGTTATATTAAGAGCAAATGCATCAACAGGAGGAACAGATATGCTTGCTTATGTAATAAGAGAGTACAAGCCAAATTACAGAACTGGAAATTTAATTGTAATAATAGATATTGTGATAATTCTTCTTAATGTGTTAGTATTTAAAAAAATAGAAATAGGTTTATATTCAGCAATAACAATTTATCTTATGGGAAAAGTAATAGATGTTGTATTTGAAGGAGTAAATTTTACAAAAATCATATATATAATTTCAGATAAATACTTAGAAATATCAGATAGAATTGTAGAACATGTTGGAAGGGGAATAACGGGGCTATATGCAAAAGGAATGTATACAAATGATGAAAAAATGATGTTATGGTGTGTTGCATCAAGAAATGAAGCAATGAGAATAAAGGGAATAAGTAAGAAAATAGACCCTCATTCATTTGTGGTTATATCAAATGCAAGAGAAGCATTTGGTGTTGGGTTTAAGAAGGAATAGACAAGGAAATTTCATAAAATATGACAAAATCGTAATATTTCATGAAATTTCCCTGAGGAATAGAAATTTACACTTTACTAAACTTAATTAATGTGATAATATTATAAGAGATTAGGGAGATGAAAGCATGAAAGAGCAAGTGTTTGTTTTAGAGAATTGTAAGGATTTTGAACCACGTCATATATTTGAATGTGGGCAATGTTTTAGATGGAATATACAAACTGATGGAAGTTATACAGGTGTATTTAAGGAGAATGTTTTAAATGTAAAAAAAGAAGATAATAAAATTATATTTAAAGGCATGTGTAAAGATAATATTATAAGTGTTGTTAATGATTATTTCGATTTTGATACAGATTATAAAATAATAAAGCAAAAATTAAGTAAAGTTGATGAATATTTAAAAGAAAGTATTGAATTTGGAAGTGGAATTAGAATATTAAATCAAGATTTATGGGAAACAATTATATCATTTATTATATCTGCAAACAATAATATTCCAAGAATAAAAGGTATTATAGAAAGAATTTGCAAAAAATATGGAAATAAAATAGAGTGGAAGAATGAAGAATATTATACATTTCCAACGAAAGAGGCTTTAAGTATAGCAAGTGTAAAGGATTTAAGAACTTTAGGGCTAGGGTTTCGAGATATACGAGTTTATGAAACAACAAAGATAATATTAAATAATAAAATAAATTTGCAAGAACTTATAGAAGAAAAAGATATAAACATATTAAGAGAAAAACTTTTAACACTTCCAGGAGTAGGACCAAAAGTTGCAGATTGCATAATGTTATTTGGATTAAAAAAATTTGAAGTATTCCCAATAGATGTTTGGGTAAGACGTGTGATGAATGATTTATACATAAAAAATGAAGATGAAACAAAAGTAAATAAAAAAGAAATAGAAAAATTAGCTGAGGAAAAATATGATAAACTTGCAGGGCTTGCACAACAATATTTATTCTATTGGAAGAGAGAAACAGCTTAAAAGAATAGTAAAAATAAAATGTAGAAAAAATTAAAGAAAGGGAATGTTACAATTCACAGCCAAAAAATAATATAATCTTTAGAATCCCCAATTGTGTTTGTGCACGATAAAGACCCCTTAAGTAAAGGGGTCTAATGCTTGAAAT
>CAQOYX010000154.1 GCA_948852375.1 uncultured Clostridia bacterium | reverse complement strand
ATATAATATAAAATTATCAAAATTTGAAGTAACACAAGATAAAGCAGGTAATAGATATATATGCATAGACCAGTATGGAAACTACTATATATTCAAAGAAACAGAGACTATGCAATATAGTGTAATACTAGACACATACACAATTGATTTACCAGAATATATAGAAAAATACAATAAATCAAGTGAACAAGAAAAAGTAGCATTGTGTATAGATAAATTCATAAAAAACATAAATGCCGAAAACTACACATTAGCATACAGCATGTTAGCAGAAGGATTTAAAAACAACTATTTTAAAACATTAGAAAGTTTTGAAAATTATGCAAAACAACATTTCTTAGGAAAAGATCAAATTGAATTTAAAACAATACGAAATGAAGCGGAAGTATATATATATACAGTAAATTTATCAAATAAAACAGCTAATTCAAATAGTATAGAAAAAGATTTTAATGTAGAATTAGGAGAAGGAACGAATTTTACATTGTCATTTAAGGTTGAATAAAAATAGTAAGAAAAAACATGGTTTATCTATATTATGGGGAACTATAAAGGAAAATTTGCCAGAATTAAAGGAAGAACTAAAAGAAACAATTTTAAATGAAACAGATACAATATTATAAATTAAAATACATAAAAAATCACTTTTTTAAATACAATTAAAAAGGTGATTTTTTATGAGAAAAATAATAAGTATTATAATTACATTTATACTAATTACTAATTTAAATATTATATCTTTTGCAGATGACCAAGATGAAGAAAATATAAATGAAAGCGAAATAAGAGAAGGCATATTAGATGTAGTAGCAAGCGTTCAAAATATTCCAAAAACAAATTCAAAAGCAGTATTAATATATGATACTACATCAAAAAGAGTAATATATGAAAAAAATGGATATACAAAAAGAGCAATGGCATCAACTACAAAAATAATGACAGCCATAATAGTATTAGAACATGCGAACCTAACAGATATAGTAGAAATTTCGGCTAAAGCAGGAGGAACAGGAGGATCAAGAATAGGGTTAAAGAAAAATGATAAAATAACAGTAAATGATTTATTATATGGGTTAATGCTAAAATCACGGAAATGATCGGAGCAGTAGCACTTGCAGAACATATAGGAGGAAGTGTACAGGGATTTTCCGAATTAATGAACCAAAAAGCAAAAGAATTAGGCTTGAAAAATACCCACTTTATTACTCCACATGGTTTAGATGAAAATGAGCACTATACAACTGCATTTGAACTAGCCAAAATTGCAGACTATGCTTTAACAATAAAAAAATTTGAACAAATAGTAGGAACAAAACATGCAACTATTCATATAAATGGAGAAGCAAGGGAAATAAGTAATACAAACGAATTATTAGGAAATCTAAATGGGGTAGATGGAGTAAAAACAGGTTTTACTAATAATGCAGGAAGATGCCTTGTAACATCTACCACAAGAAATGGACACAGAATAATATGTGTAGTATTAGGAGCAGATACAAAAAAAATAAGAACTCGGAGATAGTATAAAATTAATAGAATATGCATTTTCAAACTATGAATACATAAACATAAAAGAAAAAATACAAGAAGAATTTGAAAAATGGAAAGAAGAAAACGAAAAAACAATAGAAATAATAAAAGGAACAATAAAAACTCCCCAAATTATACTAGGAGAAATATCATATACTGAAATACCAGTAAACAAAAACAATATAAAAGACATAAAAATACAAATAAACTGCAAAAACATACTACAAGCCCCAATAGAAAAAGGACAAAAAATAGGGACGGTATATGTAAAAATAGGAAAAGAAATAATAACATTAGTAGATGTAATTGCAGAATGGGAAATACCAAAAAAGAATGTATTAAATTATATAAAACAAGTATTAGGAAATTACAATAGATATTTAGAAATAGGATTACA
>CAQOYX010000153.1 GCA_948852375.1 uncultured Clostridia bacterium | reverse complement strand
GCAGGAGACTTAACATTTGATGGAAAGGTAAATATAACCGATCAAGTAAAAATCATAAATTATGTAGGAAGAACAATAAGTGACTTAAATAACAAACCAACAAGTTAGGAAGCAAGAAATTGCTTCCTTCAGACTGTTGACAAATAGGTATTAATTTTTGCTTATTTGTCTTTTTTATTGTTAAATTTAAATAAAATAAAAGATTAAGAAGGATATAAGCATTAATTAAGATTTATGCAAGGCAAACTTCTTTAAGTTCATACATGCATAAAGAAGGGTTAATTCGCGATGAACCCTTTCTTTTGTTCTATAGTATGTTTTGGTTAACCCATATTTCATTTTGCCATCTGCAAAGACTCTTTCTATATGTTGAGGCCTTTGTTTATATATTTCTTGAACATCTAAATGATGTCTATAATCATTTGCCATTTCTTTATACTCCTCCCAAATGTGTCTTAATACTTGTTTATATGAACTTTTTGTACATTTATCTTTAAATGGACAATTTTGACAATCTTTTTTATCTGCTTTATATATTTTATATCCATCTTTTGTTATTCCTTTGGGTATTAAATCTTTCACATTTGGGCATATATAAATATCATTATATTCATCATAGACAAATTCATACTTTTTTAACATATTTTTTCTATATCCTAATCTACTATATGGGAAGGCTGGTATTAAATCTAATTCTATTAATGTTTTACATATGTGACTAGTTATATATGCAGCATCTCCTACAAAGTATTTTATATCTCTTATATTAAAGTGATTAGCTAAATTTTCAAATGAAGGATAAAAAGCGACTGAATCGTGCATATTACTTGGATTGGTATTTACTGTTAATATATAATTATTATTATCACATATCACACTTGTATTATAGGCAAACATTTTCTCCTTATCGCTTTTATATAACATTCCTGCATCTTTGTCTGTATCACTAACTATAATTTCTTTTTCACCAATCACTTCTTCTATCTCAACTTCTTCATTACATTTTACTATTCTTTGTACTTCTTCTAAATATTCTTCTTCACTTAATTCTTTATTATGTAGTTCTATTAATGCCATCTCTAAATCTAGTTCTTTTTGATATTTCTTGGCTTCTATATTTACCATCTCTTTGTGATTTTTCTTTTTATTCGCATATGCTTTTGTATTTGTTGAGTCTATATATACTGCGGTTAAGTCTAAACAATTATGTTGTTCCAATAAATCAATTACTTTATCAAATACTACTTGTAATAAATCTTTTTCTAACTTACAAAACTTCCTTTTATAATTCTTAGAATATGTTGAATGATTTGGTACTTTTTCAGTTATTCCATATCCGATAAACCATTTGTATAACATATTATATTCTAATGTTTCATATGTTTTTCTTAAACTATCTTCATGAAAAAGGAACTTTATTATATGAATCTTTATCAAAACTATTGGGTCAATACTTTTTCTTCCAACTTTTGAATATAGTTTTTCTACTTCTTCATATACAAAGTTCCAATCAAAATATTTTTCTATTATTCTTAAGAAATGATTTTGAGGTACTATCTCCTCTAAATTTATCATTTCGGTTTGATATTGTCTTTTTTCTCTTTTAGTCATCATATTATCACTTACTTTCTTTATTATTTCCAATTATATTATATCAGATTTTCATAAAAAAAGTAAGAACTGTAAGCTTTAAATTTGGAAATAATAAAGCGTTCTTACATATTTATTATACTATATTTTTTCTAAAAAGAAAAGACTATTGAACTTATTTGTCAACAGTCTGAAACAAGAACTTAATTAGTTCTTGTTTTTAATTTAAAATTTCAACCGCACCAATTTAATTATATTCTAATTCTACATCAAAAGCGCATTTAAAGTCAAATATTTTTCTTGGCATACTGTTAATCATAAAGCTAATATCATCTAAATATATTTGAGGTTTTAG
>CAQOYX010000152.1 GCA_948852375.1 uncultured Clostridia bacterium | reverse complement strand
TAAACTTGCTTCTCTTACAGTATAATATCCATCTCCAAAATAACTTGTATTCAAGTATAATTCTAGTATTTCATCTTTTTCACATTTGTTTTCTATTTTAAATGCCATAAATACTTCTGCTATTTTTCTTTCAAATTTCTTGTCTTGTGTAAAATATATATTTTTTGCTAATTGCTGTGTTATTGTACTTCCACCTTCTACAAAATCCATAGCTTTTATGTCATTTATTGTTGCTCTACCTATTGCAATTAGATCTATTCCACAATGATTATAAAATCTATGATCTTCTACTGATAATACTGCATTGATATAATTTTGTGGTAAGTCTGAAATTTCTGTATAGTTTTCTTTGCTTTTTATTTCTTTTATTTTATCTTCTATACTTATTTCTTCTATTGCTTCCTTATACATTTTATATCCATTTCCTACAAATAGCAATGCTATGCTTACTATTATCAATGTTAGTAAAAATACTATTTTTAGAAATTTCTTCATCTTTACCACCTCTTTTACTACTTTTTATTCATTTTTTTCTTTCCATTTTTTATAAATTACTGCAATAATTACTACTATGACTATTATTCCACCAATTCCTAATATTGGTAGCCAAAAATCGTTTATTGATTGGATTACTCCATCCCAATTTATGTTTTTAGGCATTATTAATCCTCCTTATTCTACATTTAATGCTGTTTTTACTTTCTCTGGTAATTCATTTACTTGTACTTCTTCCCAAGATTTGACTCCTCTTGTTACCATTACTTCTAATTTTAAATAGGAATCTTCTTTTAATTCTCTACTTGTTCTAAATTTTATTTCTTTTTTCTTTCCATTTTCACTATAACAGTCTAAAGTATATTCATATTTCATTCCACCTGTTTCTGGAATACTTGCTATTTTGCTATTATCTATTTGAGTATAATAATTTGATTGTTGATATACCAAGAAATAATATGCTACTCCACATAGTGCTATTGCTACAATAATCGCTATTATCATTGGCATTTTTTCTTTTATGCTATTCATCTTTAATTCCTCCTATTCTGATATAATATCAATATTTCCTTTAAAATTATCTAATTTAATAGTTAAGTAATAACTAACTCCTTCAACATAAACATTATCCTCATATTCCCCTGTATCATTTATTAAAGTAGTATCATTATTTCCTAGTTTAGCAATTATATTGATATTACCACTTTCTTTTGCTATTTTTATTTTTACCTTTATATGATCTCCGTTTTTCCTGTTTAATGCAGTTCCACCAAATATTGTTTCTTCGCCTGAATAGTTATCATAATTTGCTATATATGTTCCAACATATTTATCTACTCCATATTTTCTTTTGCCTTTTAATTTCCAATTACTTGTTAAACCTGCTGTATCAAAACTTTGAATAAATGAATCATAAGTGTTTATCATTTTGTCTTTTGGATTTTCTCCTATTCCTATATTAAAAATTGTAATGCATAATATTATTACTAATGTTATGATTCCTAAAAATATCATTTTAAAGATTCCAAACATATCTATTCCTCCTTAATAATATTTTTACTTCCAAAGTAGGTAGCCAAGAAATATGCTCCATATATAACTCCTATAATAACTACTGTAGCGACAGCTGATGGTAATAAATCTTTCTCACTTGCCAAGCCTGACATAAGTTTTATTGCAAATTGTATTCCAAATATTGAATGTATAATTGCTAAAACAAGTGGTACTCCAAAAAATATTCCTATTTGCCTAAATAAAGATTTGTTTATCATTTTTTCATCACAACCAATTTTTCTTAAAATAGTATATCTTTGTTTATTATCTGAACTGTCTGTTAGCTGTTTTAATGCTAAGATAGCTGAACTTGCAATTAGAAATATTACGCCTAAATAAATCGCTATAAATGTTACTATTGTTGCTATTCCTATACTTCCTTCCATAATTCTTGTTTTAGTAAGTCCATCTATCTCTAATCCTTTTTTGTCTAAACTTTGTATAAATGCTGAATCACTTTTTGAAAATAATTCTTCAATCTTTTTCTTTCCTTCTTCTGTATCATCATTATAA
>CAQOYX010000151.1 GCA_948852375.1 uncultured Clostridia bacterium | reverse complement strand
AATGAAGAGATATATAAAAAAAATATTTGTTTTTATAATAATTACAATAATATTTTTAAGTAATGCATGTTATGCAACTACTTGGAATAATTCTAAAACATATAAAGTTGAAAATAAAGATACAATAGAAGAATTAAATAATGCTGTTAACGAATTATTATCAAGTCAATATAGTCATGAAGAAAAAATAAATGTAGGGATTAAGGAAGTATCAAGAGAACAATTGGAATATGAATGGAAGTATAATACGATACAATTTAAAGCATTAATAGGTGTAGAAACTAAAGACAGTAAATATTATGCACAGGTTGTAGTTTTTTCAACAATGAAAGAAGCTGATCCAAGTCAAGGAATAACAATCAAAGATAAAACAAAAGATCCTGATAGAGATACATCAGAAGAACTAACAAAGAATCCTAATAACAATGCTCCATTGAAAGATCCAATATCCAATCCAGACTATTATAAACCAGTAGATAGAACAGGTGAAAATACTGAATTTATTAGGTTAGGTAATATAGTAATAGGTGCAATGAGAGTAGTAGGAACAGTAATATCAGTAATATCATTAATGGTAATAGGATTAAGATATATGTTTGGAAGTACAGCACAAAAAGTATCTTATAAGGAAACCATGGTGCCATATTTAGTAGGTACAGTAATGATATTTACTATACCACATATAGTGGGGATAATATATGATTTAGTAAAAGGAATTACGTTCTAATATAATTTGGTATAGATAAGGAAAGGAGAGGAGAGAATGAAGAGACTATTAAAAGTTAACATATTAGTAGTTTTGATATTATATATATTTGGTAATGTATGTATAGGAATAGAATGGAAGGACATAGAAGATAAAAAAATTGAAAATGAATATAACGAATATAAAGAAAGTAATGAACCAAGTTCAGGAGTTTTAGGAAAACCTACACAAAGTGATGGTAAGCATACAATAGATGAAGGAATAAAAGAAGGACAGGATTTTATACAAATTGGGCAAAGTGGTGGAAGTAAGATTAATCAAGAACATTTGAACAATGCATCTAATACTTTATATAATATATTATTAGGAATTGGTGTATTTTTAGCAGTAGCTGTTGGAATGTTTTTAGGAATAAAATTTATGATTTCTAGTGCAGAAGATAAGGCTAAGGTAAAAGAGGCATTAATTCCATATATAGCAGGATGTGTGGTTATATTTGGAGCCTTTATAATATGGAAATTGACAATTTTATTATTAGGTAGAATTGCGTAAAATAGGAAAAAGTTTACCTAAAAACGGTAAAAACTTACATAAATTTAACATTTTTTTAAAAGAAGTATAGACAAATAGGTAAAAAACAGGTATAATATAAAATATATGAATGTAAATAAGTTTTTAATATTAACTCTGAAATAGGAGTGATTAAGATAAAATAATAAATACATATAATTAGGAGGAAGAATTATGAAAAGAACAAATAAAATAATTATGGTGCTATGTATTATATTTGCTATATTAGCAATAGGAGTGGTTTCATTCGCAGATCAATTAAAACCAACTGATTTATATCCAGATGCAAATACAGATATAACAGGACAAACAGAAATTGCAACATTAGGTAAAAATATTGTAGGAGTTATACAAACAGTAGGTATTGTTGTAGCTGTAATTATATTATTAGTATTAGGTATACAATATATGATGGGTAGTGCTGAACAAAAAGCAGATTATAAAAAATCTATGATACCATATTTAGTAGGAGCAATAATATTATTTGCTGCAACAACAGTAACTAATATAGTATACAACTTAGCAATTGGATTAAATAATGGTGCAACATCAGAAACAACAGGTGGATAAAATTATCAAGATAATAGTGATTTAACAAAAGATACTAGGGATATAAGAATTCCCTAGTTTTTTTGTTAAAAAATATAAATTACATAAAACAACTTATGAAAACTGAAGATGAAAACCATTGTTGCAACTATATTACAGGAATATTAAAAATATAATATTTTACAACAATATGTTACATTTTATAGCTTTTTTTGATATAATTATATTAGTTATAATTATAT
>CAQOYX010000150.1 GCA_948852375.1 uncultured Clostridia bacterium | reverse complement strand
GGAGGTAAAAAATTGAAAAAAATATCAGAAATACTCATTATAATAACATTATTCCTAATTTTAATAACAGGAATAATAATATTAATAGATATAAATCAGCAATCAAAAGTATTAGCAGCAACCAATGGCTCCACATCAGATCTACAATTAATGGCAAGAGCAATAAATGGAGAAGCAAGAGGAGAGCCATATGAAGGACAAGTAGCAGTACGGAGCAGTAATACTAAATAGAGTAAAAAGCCAAAAATTCCCAAACACAATAGCAGGTGTAATATATGAAAATGGTGCATTTACAGCAGTAGCAGATGGACAAATAAATGTACCAATAAAAGAAGGTTCCACTGTACTAAAAGCAGCACAAGATGCAATGAATGGATGGGATCCAACAAACGGTTGCACATACTACTTTAACCCAGATACAGCAACAAACAAATGGATATGGTCTCGCCCACTGGTAAAAAAAATAGGAAAACACAGATTCTGCAAATAGAAGAAAATCAAATATATTATTTCATAGAAGAGGACTGCAAAAAAATAAAATAATAAAAATGTAAAAAAAAGAAGGAAAAAAAATGAATATAAAAGAAAAAATAACTGATTGGAAAAACCGCTTAAAAGATAGGCACATGCTTAGTGTCATAGTAATATTAGGAGCAATAATAATAGGACTTGCACTTTTTACCTACAAAAGAGAAAACGACTATAAACTTGCATCAGAAAACTCATACAACATGGCATTTTTTGAACTAGTAGATTATGTCCAAAATGTAGAAACATATCTTGCAAAATCTGTAATATCTACAACACCAGAACATGGAGCACAAACCTTAACACACTTATGGAGAGAAGCGGATCTTGCCCAAAGTTATCTTGCTCAGTTACCAATAGAAAGCCATGAATTAGAAAATACAGAAAAATTCTTACACCAAGTAAGCGACTACAGTTATAGTTTATCACAAAAAAATATATATAATGAACCCTTAACACAAGAAGACCTAGACAACCTAAACAACTTACACAAATATAGTATCGAACTAAAAAACACTTTAGTGCAACTATCAAGTGACCTAAACGATGGAAGAATAAAATGGGGAGAACTAACCAAAAAAGGTAGTGTAGCATTTGCTCAACAAGTAAGTAACATATCACAAGATAGTTTTAAAAATCTAGAAGAAAATTTCCATGAATATGCAGGATTAATTTACGATGGAGCATTCTCAGAACACATGACAAATCCAGAACGAGTAGGACTAACAGGAAATAATATAGATGAAGAAAATGCAAAACAAATAGCAAAGAACTTCTTTGGAGAAGACAAAATAGATGAAATAACATCAAATGGATTTTCAGAAAACGGAAACATCCCCTCATATGATTTATATGTAAAACTAAAAGAAGCACAGAAAAATAACAATGCGAGCATATCAATCTCACAAAAGGGAGGACACATAGTATTTGCAAACTATAATAGAGATGTAGAAGCAGAAACAATAACAATGGAGCAAGCAAACGAAATAGGAAAAAAATTCCTAGAAAAAAAAGGGTATAGGAATATGAAAGAAACATATTATCTAAAACAACAAGGAATATTAACAGTAAACTATGCATATGAGCAAAACGGAATAACAATGTACCCAGATCTAATAAAATTAAAAATAGCGTTAGATAATGGGGAAATACTTGGAATAGAAACAACAGGATACTTAAATTCACATAAAGAAAGAAATTTACCACAAATAAAAATAACAAAAGAAGAAGCCAAAAAAACGCTAAATAAAAATTTAGAAATATTAAGTGAATCCCTAGCAGTAATACCAACACAATTCAGAACAGAAAAATTTTGCTATGAATTCAAGGGAAAAGTACAAGACACAGAGTTTTTAGTATATATAAATGCTGAAACAGGAAGAGAAGAAGACATATTAATAATACAAAATACACCAGATGGGACATTAACAATGTAAAAAATTATATTATTTTTAGCTACGAATATTAACAAGAAATTATGTAGGAATAATTATAAATTGTTAATCTTATAGGAACAAATAAAAATAAATATAAGAATATAATAATAAAAAT
>CAQOYX010000149.1 GCA_948852375.1 uncultured Clostridia bacterium | reverse complement strand
TTTTACAAGGAACGTTTTGTATTATACTACATCACATTTTGATTGTCAACATATTTTTTGAATTTTTTGATTTTTTTTTACTTAGTTTTTTTATTATTCTTCCTCGCTCTTTTTTCTTTTTGTTTTTACTTCTTTCCACTTCCTTTAAGGCGAAAGAAAAAACTAGTAAATGCTGTTCTATTTTTATGTATTTTCTTTTACTAATTCATATTTTTAATATGTTTTACTTTTGTGATTTCGCATTTCCTTTCTGCATTATTTATCTTAACATTTTTATCGTCTTCTGTCAATACTTTTTTCTTGGAAATTTTTTCTTTTTTAGCCTAAATTTATTTTTTATTGAAAACAGTTAATTTTTGTGCTATTATATGCACAAAAAAAGAAAATACCAAGAAATTAATAAAGAATTGTTTTTAGAAAGATATGACTAAAGTTTCAGCTACTATGTTAGAAGCCAAAGATGATATTTTTTCAACAGCCCAAAGCATACTAGCTGAACTATTAAGAAAAAATCTTAATTATAGTATAAAAAGAAAGGCAAAAGATAAAGTTCATGTTGCTTGTAGAAGCAAGCAATATTATTAGCCAGTATATTAAAATTTAAATGAATACCTGCTAGAACTAGAAGTGAATTTGCTGAATATATACATTATGACGAAATATTTTATGACCATTGAATTACAGAATATTTTGATGAAAAAGAATATAGATGGATTAGTTTGTTTAATGTTTTTTTTAATCTTAAGGACATCATTCGGTATTTTTTATGGATATTCCTTACCGATGATGCCTCTATATTTTTATTTAATATGTGATTTATATTTTATTCACTATTTCCTTAACATTTCAATAGCTTTTTGCAATTGGCTATCCTTTTCCTCTTCTATCACAAGTTGCTCTGCTACTTCCTCATCTAATTTTACTTCTACATCTGGTATAATTCCTACTTTATTTATTTTATTTTTATTTGGTGTGTAATATTCATTTGTGGTTATTTTAAGTCCACTACCATCTGCTAATGTTAACAATTCTTGAATAACTCCTTTTCCATATGTTGTTTCTCCTACTATTGTGGCTTTTTTATTTTCTTTTAATGCTCCTGCTAATATTTCAGATGCACTTGCTGTACTTGCATTTGTTAATATTATAATAGGCATATCTATTATTGGATTTTCTTTTGCTTTGGTTATTTCCTCATTTCCATCTTTATCTGTTGTAATTAATATTGTTGCATCTTTATCTATTATAAAATCTGCTATGTCTAATGCTTCATTTACAAGTCCTCCTCCGTTGTTTCTTATATCTATTATTAAAGATGTTATATTTTGACTTTTTAATTCTTCAAATATTGTTTTAAACTCATCACTACATCCTTCATCAAATGTGTTAAATTCGATATACCCAATTGATGTATTATTTATCACTTTCCCATCTACATGATTTACTTTTATACTTTCTCTTTTTACATCAAATGTTAAAGTTTTTCCATTTCTTAAAATTTCAAGTTTTACAGTTGTTCCTACTTCTCCTTTTATTTTATTAGATGCTTCTGTTAACTGCTCTCCTGTATAACTTATATCATCAACTTTTGTAATAATATCTCCTGGTAAAATTCCAACTTTATGTGCTGGTGTATCTTTTATTGGAGAAATAACTACTACTGCATTTTTTTCAACGTCTTTTGTTAGGTAAATTCCTATTCCTGTAAAATTCCCCATAACATCGGAACTAAATTCTTGCATTTCTTCTTTTGTCATATATTCTGTATAAGGGTCATTTAGTCCTTTTACATATCCTTTTATTGTTTCATTTAATAAATTTTCTTCATCAATATCTCCTAAAAATTTTTTGTCAATTATTTTTCTAAAACTCGCAAGTGTATTTGCGATTTTGGTGTCTTTTGCACTAATTTGTATGTATTTTACATTTTCATTAGCATTTGTATATTGATACATAAATAAAGTAGTTCCAATAAATGTAATTACTGCTACTAGTACTACTAACATTATTATCTTATATACATTTTGTTTTTTACTATAATCCATTTTTTCCTCCTAAAAATTAATCTTTAATTATTATACTAT
>CAQOYX010000148.1 GCA_948852375.1 uncultured Clostridia bacterium | reverse complement strand
ATTCATTTTTGTCTAGCTTTTTTCCAAATGATTTTTCCTCTTTTGGATTGTAATCGGATCTTAAACACTTTTGAATAATAAAAATTAATGTAAGCATTATGAATGCTTAATTTTTTTGTCAAATTTTCGATAAATGTCTTGCGTGATTTCTCGTGATGTGGTATAATGTAAAAAACTTGAAAGGGTTGAAATTAATGAGGCTAAAGATAAATAAATCTAAAAATGCTATCAATTACTATGCTATCATAGATATTAAAACTAAAGAAGGAAAACGTTCTACTAAAGTATATAAACGTTTAGGTAATGAACAGGAAATTGCTAAAATTTCTGATGGTTTACCTCCTATTGAGTGGGCACAAAAGCAAGTTGCTGAATTAAATAAAAAATATAAAGAAGAAACTCTGCCTGTCATAATAAAAAAAGATCCTTCTAAAATTATTGATAAGAATATTCAAACATCTTTTAATGTTGGTTACCTTTTCTTGCAAGATATATATTACAAATTAAAATTAGATAAAATCTGTAATAAAATAGCAGAGCAATATCAATTCAAATTTGACTTAAATGAAATATTGTCTAAGCTAATTTATTCAAGAGTTCTTTTCCCTGCTTCAAAACTCAAAACTTTAGAATTGTCTAAAAGATTACTTGAACAACCTAGCTTTGACTATCAACATATAGAAAGAGCATTGCCTGTTCTTTGTGATAATATAGATTTTATTCAATCTGAGTTATATAAAAATAGTAATGAATATATGGAAAGAAATAACAAAATATTGTACTATGACTGTACTAATTACTACTTTGAAATTGAAGAAGAAAACGATTTAAAACAATATGGAAAATCTAAAGAAAACCGTCCTAATCCTATCGTTCAAATGGGGTTATTCATGGATGGAAATGGTCTTCCTTTAGCTTTTGACCTTACTCCTGGAAATACAAATGAGCAAACAACATTACAACCATTAGAAAAAAAGATCATCAAAGATTTTGAGTTCTCTGAATTTGTTGTTTGTACTGATGCTGGACTTGCATCAAATGCAAATAGAAAATTTAATAATATAAATAATAGAAAGTTTGTAACTACTCAATCTATTAAAAAATTAAAGAAGTATTTAAAAGACGAAGCTCTAGATTTGACAAAAGGTTGGAAATTGTCTGGTAGTAGCAAAACTTACAATATATCTAAATTGAGAACTGATGAAAAACTTATCGAAAAATATAGAGATAAAACCTTTTACAAGGAAAGATGGATTAAAGAAGATGGTCTTGAGCAAAGGCTAATCATTACATATTCTGTAAAATATCAGGAATATCAAAAAAATATTAGAAATAATCAAATCAATCGTGCAAAAAAAATAATAGCAAGTAATCCTGATAAATTAAAAAAGCCAAAGCAAAATGACCCAAAGCGTTTCATTAAAACTCTTAATGTAACCAAAGATGGTGAACTAGCACAAAAAAGCATTTATGCAATTAATCAAAGTATCATTGATGAAGAAACTAAATATGATGGGCTTTATGCTGTATGTACGAATTTAGAAGATCCTGTCGAAGATATTATTAAAGTAAATCACAGGAGATGGGAAATTGAAGAAAGCTTTAGAATTATGAAAACTGATTTTAAATCTAGACCTGTGTTTCATAGTAAAGATGAAATGATAAAGGCTCACTTTTTAACTTGCTTCTTAGCCTTAGTAGTATTTAGATATGTAGAAAAAAAGCTAGATGAAAAATATACTGCTCCAGAAATAATTGATACTCTACGTGATATGAATTTAAAATTAGAAAATAATGACTCATATATTCCAATTTACATTAGAACTGATTTAACAGATGATTTGCACTATAAATTCGGCTTTAGGACTGACTTTGAGGTTGTTAGTGAAAAAAATATTAAAAAAATTTTAAAACAAACTAAAAAATAAAAAAATCACGCATTTTTGAATTAATCAATAAACTCTCCAATCCTTTATAAGATAAAGGATTGAGAGTTTTTATTCTTCAAAAAGTGTTTAAGTTGAGATTATATAACTTTTATTCATTTTTGTCTAGCTTTTTTCCAAATGATTTTTCCTCTTTTGGATTGTAATC
>CAQOYX010000147.1 GCA_948852375.1 uncultured Clostridia bacterium | reverse complement strand
ATCTTTCTATAAGTGTATTTTAAAGAAAATTTATAATTCTATTAATAAATTTCCTAAACAGTAAAAATAACACTTCTAAATATTAAAATTTAGAAGTGTTATTTTTATCTCTAAAGATTTATACTTTAGTTATTAAAATAAATAATAATGTATTTATATACTGAATTGTTGCTATAATCTTCATTCCTGTAAAAATTCTTTCTTGAATTTTCTTGTCATTTTTTTCTTCTTTTTTTAGCATTTCTTGCCAAATTAATAATGCAACAATAAGCATTGAAAATTCAAAAAATATAAAGGTTCTATTCGTTGAAGCAAATATTGTTGGAGAAAGTGCCATCATTATTCTTGTTCCAAGTCCTATAATAAAAACTACAATTGCTACATTATTTCTTAACTTTTTAAATATAAGTAATATTGATAATATAAAGGCAAATATTATAATTAAAGAAGTTATAAGTGGTAAAAAATTTATTAAGTTTGTATAATTATCAGCTGTAATCATTGCTTTTTCTTGAATTATTATATTTTTATACATATCAAAATATGGAAATATTCTACAAACTATATCTTTAAATACCCCTAATACTAATATAGAAGTAATTGGTATAACTGCAACAGTTCTGCAAAATTTATCTTTATAATTGTTATATATATATATAACTATCATTATACTTAATACTAAAAAACAAATATTTGAATTTATTAACATCTCTGAAAAAGTTGATGTTACTCCTAAAGAAATTTTATCTAAAAATGATAAAGTTTCAAAATCTGGATAGCAATTTCCAACTTCTTCTACTCTTCTAACACTATTTCCCGGACAAGTTAGTATAAATACTAATGATGCTATTGTTATTAGCAGTTGTATTATCATATATATATTTGTTTTTTTCTTATCTCTTAATATTAATAATATTGTAAATATTAAATATGCTCCAAATACTATTGCAGATGTTTGTTCTTGGTTTCCAGCAAAAATTAAAGCAATAGAATATAAAGGATACATATACCATTTAATTTTTTCATTATCAAAAATTTTTCTTATTGGTATCATTGCAAACATTGCCATTGCAAATGGCCAAATGTAATTAACAGTTGTTGCTCCCCAACCTGCACTTGACATTTTTGAAAGTGGATATATTAAAATCATTAAAAATGCCATCCATTTAGTTTCTTGTTTTTCATCTTTCACAAATAATTTTGTTACCGAATATCCTAAAAGAGTCATCATCAAAGTTTGCAATATCACCCAAGCATATTTTGACATTTTAAGCACTGTACATAAAACAAATTCAATAAGAACTCTTGAAGTCCAATTACTATATCTAGCACTTACAAAATCTATTATAGAACCCTCTGTTAATTTTCTTATAAAAAACTCATCATCATATCTATTTGGTGTAATAAATATATTTAATAATAATTGTAAAAAGAATAAAATTATTATTATTTTTCTTCCATCTTTTAAAAATTCTTTTATTTTTTCTTTCATCTTAAAAATCCTCTTTTCTTACAACTATTGTATTGCTACCTCAATAGCTGTTTCTGCTAGAATATTTTCACTATCATTTTTATAAAGAATACAAATATCATATATTCCTTTTTTTAATCCTATAGTCATACATTCTGCACTCATACCAGCTTTTGAGCAATCTTGTCCCTCTTCTGTAAGTGTTAACTGTTCAACAGTTTCCATAGCAGTTTTCATAAGATACATTTTTCCAGTTTCTTTATTTCTAAGAATAAAAGAACTATTAAATTTTTGTATTGAATCTCCTGATTTATAAGCCCAACCTTTTATCTTTAGCCTTATACTTCCTTGTTCTAATACACTTATTCCTGTTTTTATTTTTTCGTCATTCACAGTTGTATCTTTTTCAAGATTATATGGCTTTAACATTGAATAAGCAACTACTGTTATTACTCCATATATAAAAATTATAATTAATGAAACAATTATTAATTTTTTAATTAAAGATTCATTAATTTCCATATCCAATAAATTCATTATTATCCCCTTCTTTTCCTTGTAATCGTTTTTTATTTTAGCATATATTTCTTTTTTTTTCAATATATGCTATTTTAGTAAACTTTTAGGGAAATCCATATTTAAGTATTCTTTACATTTTCACAAAAAAGTATAATA
>CAQOYX010000146.1 GCA_948852375.1 uncultured Clostridia bacterium | reverse complement strand
TATGTAAGGCAGAAGAGGCTATGGATTGGTATAATAAATTATGGAGTTATACTGTTGAATTTTTTAGAAATTTAGATGTTCCTGTTCGAACACTTGAATGTTGTAGTGGTGATCTTGCTGATCTTAAGGTTAAATCATGTGATGTAGAGGCTTGGAGTCCAAGACAAAAAAAATATTTTGAAGTAGGAAGTTGTTCTATACTTGGAGATGCACAAGCAAGAAGACTTGGTATACGTGCCAAGGGAGAAAAAGGCAATTACTATGTTAATACACTTAATAATACAGTTGTCGCTACTCCACGTGGTTTGATCGCTATTATCGAAAATAATTATCAAGAAGATGGTAGTATCAAAGTACCAAAAGTACTTCAGTCTTATATGGGTGGAAAAGAAAAAATAGAGTTGAAATAATTTTTATAAAAAAGAGTCATATCATATTAAAATGTACCCAATGTCAAGGACTGAATAAAAAAGAGAGAGATTAGGCAATGGATGCAAAAAGGTGATTTCGGTATTGTACTGGAGTCATCTTTTTTAGATTCCATTGATATCTATAATTATTGTAATATTCAATATAGTCTTTTATTTCATTGCATACATCTCTAAAGGTAAAACAAGTATCTAAATTCAATTCATCTTTCATGTGTCCAAAATAAGATTCTTGAGGTGCATTATCCCAACAGTTTCCTCTTCTAGACATTGATTGCTGAATATTATATTTTTTTAATAGATTATGAAACTTTGAGCTTGTATAATGAACTCCTTGATCAGAATGAATTACTACATTTTCATTTAATATTACATTTCTTTTACGATGTAGTTTTTTTATTGTCTTTAAAGAAATATCTAATGTCATACTTTCACTAATATAATAAGCAAGTATTTCATTGGTTTCAGCATCTTTAATAGTAGATAAGTAACATTTTTTATTATCACCATAAAATAAATATGTTATATCAGTTAAAAGCACATTATAAGGTATTCCAGTCTTAAACACACGATTAACGATATTTTCGCACGTAGTATGCTCTTGTGTTGCTTTCATCATTCTTCGATAAGGATTGGCCTGTCTAATTGGACATTTTAATCCAAATTTTCTCATTAACCTTCTTATTTTTTTAAGATTAAAATGAATATTAAATTCATTATCAAGTACCATCATTATTTGTCTAGCACCTTTTTTTCGTTTCTTAAATTTATATGCTTTCATTATTAAATCAAAATCTTTTTGGTCTTTATTATCTCTTTCAATTCTTTTGTTTTCATTTTTTAAATAATTATAATATCCAGATTTTGAAACACTAATACATTCACATAAATATGAGGTCATTCCTTTTAATTCATATTTATCAATAACATATTTTATTGTTTCAAATTTGATATTGATTTGATATCTGTTAAAATTCCCATTTCTATCAGTTCGTTTTTTTTTAATAATTCATTTTCTGCTTCAAGTAATTTTATTTTAGCTTCAGCTCGTTGTAGTTTTTCTTTATCTGACAGTTTTCTCTTTAATGGTCTACCAGAAGTTCCTTTTCTAGTATCCTTTATTTCTCCGGTTTCTATAAATTGTTTTCTCCATCTAACAGCAGCATTAGCATAACGTCTTTCTCCAACAACTTCTGGATTTATTCCACATTCTCTAAAAACATCTTGAGGAAATTTTTTATAATTTTCACATTCTTTTACCAATTTGTATTTAAATTCATCAGTATAAGTTATTCCTTTATTGGTTATGCTTTTAATCCATTTGTTTTTACTCAACTTTTTTACTTGAGCATCTGTAAATATTATTTTTGACATAATTATCACCAACTTTCTTATATTATACATCAAGACATAATAAAAACCCATAAAGTGGGTCTCTCTTTTTTTTGAAAGTCCACTTTATAGGTTACATTTTAATGGAAATGTTATCTTATATTTTAGAAAAAGGAATAGGATGCATAGGTATCATCCTTTTTTTCGGCATTTAGCATTGGGATGAGGATGACGAATACTCCAGTCCATATGAATTTCATCAAGTAATCGTTTCCTCTCAGGAGTCATTAAAAAATTAGGATTACCACGATTTGCCTGTCTTTGCGAACCAATCCACATTCCAAGTTTTACACCCTCTTCAGTAATATAACTAATAGGTATATTTAATCAGCTACCAACACAGTAAGCGGTACTTTTTTGATTTTCCCTGCGAGAAGCC
>CAQOYX010000145.1 GCA_948852375.1 uncultured Clostridia bacterium | reverse complement strand
GAAATTATTGGAGCACTTGCGATGATTATTGTTGCTTTTATATCAAGAAATACCAATAAAAAAGTAAATAAATTTACAGAAATTAAAGAAGAATTCAAGTCAGAGATAAAAAAAGTATCTAATAAAATTGATAACAATGAAAAAGACTATTTAAGATTTCAAATTTTAAATTTTGCCGGAGACTTAAGAAATCGGAATAAAAAAGACAAGGCAAGAATTTGAAACAATATTTGTATTCCACGATAAATATGAGGAAATAATTCATGAATTAGATTTACACAATGGATATCTCGATAGTGAATTTGAGTATATAAAAGAAGAATATAGAAAAATATAGAAGGGAGGGAAAACATATGGTATTAACTAGTGAAATGATAATGGCTGTTGTAGCAGGAATTGTTACATATATATTTGGTATTATTGCAAAGAAATTTAATTGGATAGAAAGCAAATACATACCAATACAAAATGCAATCATAGGTATGATAGCAGGAATGATTTGCTATATGTTAAAAGTTACAGAAGCGGATTTATTAACATCAATAATTTATTGTATTATTGGTGCAATGGCATCTGGAGGAACTTATGATCTTACAAAAACTAATAGGGAATAATACCGTAATTTTTTTACGGCATTTATAAATACTGGAAGAAAGTAAAAAATCTTCCAGTATTAATTTTTTATAGGAGGTTTTCAAAATGGAAGAAGAAGTTGTAAATTACGATCAGGGACTTGCGGATTTGAATATGCAAGAAAATACTTTCCCAGAACTAGATGAAAAAGATGGAATAGGAGAAGTAAAACAAACAGATGAATTTTATCAAGGAGGTAAAGAATAATGTTGGTAACAAAAGTAATAATGCCACAAAGCAAATATGCAATAAAATGTCCATATTCAATGAATCCAGAAGGCATTTCAATTCATAATACAGCTAATAATGCATCAGCAATGAGTGAAATATCATATATGATAAATAATGACAAGCAAATTTCATTTCATGAGGCAGTAGATGACTATAGAGTAGTACAAGGAATTGAACATAATAGAAATACTTGGAATGCAGGAGATGGACATGGATTTGGAAACATGAAAACAATAGCAATCGAGATTTGTTATTCTAAATCAGGAGGAGACAGATTTATAAAAGCAGAACAAAATGCAGCAGAAAGAATTGCTTATTTGATGAAACAATATGGTTGGAATTTAGATAATATAACAGATGCTAGACATACAATAGGAACTCATCAAAATAGAAGTGGAAAATATTGTCCACATCGTACATTAGATATGGGACTTGAAAGATTTTATAATATGATTAGGGAAGAGTATAAAAAATTAACAGGAGAACAAGCAACAGGTACACCTAATATTGTAGTAAATGAATCTAATAATAATACTGGAAAAAATATAGGAGATGTAGTATCAATAAATGGTGTTTATACATCATCATCATCTACTAAAAAATTAAATCCAGCAGTAAAAAGTGGAATGATTACTCGTATTATTCCTGGAGCAAGAAACCCATATTTGCTAAATAATGGTAATATTGGTTGGGTAAATGATTCTTGTATAGTAAATAGTTCGAGTTCACAAGCACAAAATAATAACACAAGTGTAGCACCTAATATATCAGTAGGAAGTACAGTAATTTTATCAGCAGATGCTACTAACTACGCAACTGGGCAAAAAATTCCTAATTGCTATAAGAATAGAAACTATACAATTATGCAAGTAGGAAATGGAAAAGTATTACTAAAAGAATTATATTCTTGGGTATATAATAAGGATTTAGTAGGTTATGGAGCTGATTCTAATACTATTAATAATACGAATACTTCAAATAGAAAATCAAATGAAGAGATTGCAAATGATATAATAAACAAACCAAATTTTGATGGCTGGGGAACAGGAGAAACAAGAAAACAAAAATTAAGAAATGCAGGATATGATCCAACCACTATTCAAAAAATAATTAATCAAAAATTAAAATAAAATGAGGGAGATGGTCTCCCTCTATTGTATATTTTTTAAGTTTTGTTGTATATTATATAATATATCAAAAGCTTTTTTGCAAGTAATATTATCCATGTCTAAATCTCGTATTTTATTGATAATATTGTTATAAGAAGTATTTTGATCTGAAGGTGTAGGAGTAATAAATTCAAATGCTATATTTTTATTCTTTAGTAATAAAGTATATTTTTCTTTTTGGGAGATAGGAAAACCACACTTTATTATTTCAGG
>CAQOYX010000144.1 GCA_948852375.1 uncultured Clostridia bacterium | reverse complement strand
ACAAAGTATCTTTATCTATTTATTCATATCTTTCTACTTTATCCTTCCATATTAAAGTAATGTCTTACATTTTATAATTTAGTAAGCACATTAGTCAAACTTTTTAGTATTAATATTACCTATTTTTTTATTCAATTTTGTACTTATTTTATAAAAAAGATAACTAGGTGCTTTTTTGCCCTAGTAAATTTGAATAAAATCTATTTTCCCATTATTGGGGGATTGTAGGGGATGTGTGCTCTTATCAATATTAAGGGAGATTTCGAACGCACTAAGGAAACCTATTTTAAAAAAATAGTCGTTTTGGGCTTTTATCTTAATTTTATCCCCTACAAAATTAATGACTTATGATATTAAAATATTAAAAATATTAATGATTGATGGCTAATTTTACGTATTTTTAATTTTTTGTGGATTTTTTCAGATCTTCTAAATTATAACTTTTTTAAATTTTGTCTGCTAGAAAAATTTTTTAAAAAAATTTTGATAAAAATTTTACTTGGTTTAAATCGAATTGATTTAATATGTTTTTATTGTACTACTTTTTTCTTTATATGTCAATATAAACTTTACGACATAATTCGACACATTGCAACAGCTACAAGCATTCCGTGTGATATCTGCTATTAGTGCTGCTACTAATACATATCTTATTTTTTTTATTCCTAGTGCACTTGTATATAGTGCTATTGTGTATAATGTGGTTTCGGTTGACCCCATTATTACTGCTGCTGTTATTCCTATTATGCTATCTACTCCATAACTCCCCATTATGTCTGTTGCTACCGCCATTGATGCACTTCCTGATATTGGTCTTAGCATTGCAAGTGGCATTATTTCAGCTGGTATTTTTAATAGGTTTATTACTGGTTTTATTATGTTTATTATTAGTTCTAATATTCCTGATGATCTTAATGCTCCTACTGCTAAGAATATTCCTATTAGTGTTGGAAATATGTTTATTACTACTTCTAGTCCTTCTTTTGCTCCTTCTAAAAAGGTATCATATACTTTGTTTTTTTCTAATACTCCATATGCTATTATTAATAATATAACTACTGGTACCGCTGCTGCTGATATATAATTAATTATGCTCATATCTTACCCTGTATAACCCAATTATTAAATTGCTATATAAAATGATTGGATTATTTCTCCCTTCTGTTAAAATTTCCTCATTAATATCTTTGCTGATGTTATTCCTGCTATTGCAGCACATATTGTTGCTATCCATACTGGTATTATTATTCCTGTTGGGTTTTGTGAGCCTAATGAACTTCTTATTGCTATTACTGTTGTTGGAATTAGTTGTATTGATGCTGTGTTTATTATTATGAACATTGCCATTTCGTTTGTTAGTGTATCTTTTTTTCCGATTTTCTTTTTGTAGTGTTTTCATGGCTTTTAACCCTAGTGGAGTTGATGCATTTCCTAATCCTAGTATATTTGCTACCATGTTCATTGATATTTCTTTATGTGCTTTACTTCCTTTTTGTATTTTTGGAAATAGTATTTTCATTATTGGTGTTAATATGTTTGTTAATTTATCAATTAGTGTTGTTTTTTGCGCTATTTGCATTATTCCACTCCATAAACACATTGTTCCTAAAAATGTTATTGTTAATTTTACTGCACTTTCACATGATTCAAATACTGAGTTGTTTATTTCATTTACTTTTCCTGTAAATATTGCATATATATATGATATTACTATGAATATTGGCCATATTACATTTAACATTTTTAGTTGTACCTTCCTTTTAACTTTTGATTTGTTTTATGTATTCTTTTTAATAATATGATGTTCAAACAAAAAAAATAACTATTGATTATAAATATTTACTTTTTATAACTTTTGTCCTTCTATTTTAGTGTATTATACGATTATATTTCATATTTATTTTTTTTGTAATTTTTTGTAATTCTTTTCCATTGACAAATTGCGACTTTTAGTGATATTATTGTGTATAGGAATTTGTCGAATTTTGTAAGAAACAGGTTTTAGTTTTAAGGAGGTTTTTTTGTTATGAAATCAACAGGTATTATTAGAAGGGTCGATGAGCTTGGTAGGGTTGTTATTCCGATTGAAATTAGAAGTCAATTTGGAATTTGTGAAAAGGATCCTATTGAGATTTTTGTAGATGGTTCTACAATTGTTTTAAAGAAGTATGAACCAAATTGTATTTTTTGCGGTGCTACTAAAAAATTGATTAATTATCATGATAAGTTAATTTGCCCTAAATGTGCTACGAAAATACATAAGTTATCTGAAGATGCTTAAAATAATG
>CAQOYX010000143.1 GCA_948852375.1 uncultured Clostridia bacterium | reverse complement strand
TAAAAAAATATAATATGCTTGCTTTTAAAAAATTAAACTTTGAATATTATCCAGCATTAAGAAATGGAAAATTCGTAGGGGAACTGATTTCTCAAAATAAAAAAAATGGTACAGAAACTTACGAATTAAAATTGCCAAGTGATAAAATGTTTGCTCAAGTTCATGGTGAAGTTAAGTTAGTATATACAGTTTACAAAAAAGAAGAAACTGTAATGCTTGATAAAATTACTCCAACTGATATTTTATTAGAAGGACATAAATCAGAATTAACGACTTATAAAGGTATCATGATTTCAAAAGCAAACGCATCAAAAGACATTTTCAAAATTGACTTAATTAATATGTTACAAGATAAGTAATTCTTATCTCAGACTGTTGACAAAGTGGTGTATTCAAAATGAATATACTACTTTTTTTGATTGTATTTTGATAAATGAAATAAATTTTGAAAAAATAAGAGAAATATCAGTAATATTAGAAGATGCTTTCCGTCTCCAATTTGCCATTTTCTTTAAATTATGACACGCAAAAATCATCGTGACATTATGTTTGTTTTTTGCTAATCCACGAACTCTTGTAAAACGAAGACCATGTTGTTCTTTACAATCTCCAAATGTTCTTTCAATTGTCTCTTTTCTTAATGGATAATTATCATGCCAAAGTTGTGTGTATCTATTTTCGTTTGCTTGTTCTTTATATTCTTCCCATATATGTCGTGTTATCACTTTTTGACAATTTTTACTTTTAGTACATTGCTCTCTTAATGGACAATTCTTACATTTTTCTGCATCTGATTTATATTGCTTATAACCATTTTTATCTGTTGTCGTGTAAGATAGTATTTCGTTGTTTGGGCATATATAACAATCATAATACTCATCATAAACATATTCATATTTTTTAAACAAACATTTTCCTGTCATTGGTCTTTTATATGGCATAAGTGGAGTGTGTCCTGTAAGTATTATTTCTCTGCATATTGCTGGATTTATATATCCTGAATCTAAACATACATTTTTTATTTTATCTTTGAACTTATTATTCAAAATAGTATATGCTTCAAAAAAAGCTACACTATCATGCATATTTCCTGGATTTGTGGTATGAGCTATTACAAATCCGTTTTTATCACAGAATGTCTGATGGGTATAAGCAAAACATTTTTCTTTTTCTCCCTTATGAAAACACCCACTTTCTGGATCTGTTAAGCTTTCTTTGATATGTTTCGTTTCTATATTTTCAATGGCTTCTCCTGTTTCTTCATCAAACATGATTTCTATTTTCTTGATATCTTTCAAAGGCTTTTTCCCATGTGCAATTCTATCTTTATTAATTTCTTCTAACATAGCTTCTTCATAAACTTTTTTAACAATCTCTACTTCTACATCTTTATGCTTGTTCTTATTTGCATTTGCTTTTTGATGTGTTCCATCTCCAAATATAGTTTCCATATCTACAAATCCGTATTCTATTGCTTGTTTTAGAATTGTATCAAATATTTGGTTAAATATTTCACTATCTTTATATCTTCTTATATAATTTTGACTCCATGTCGAGTAGTTTGGTATTTCATCATATATGGATAGCCCTAGAAACCATCGATATGCTATATTCACTTTGCATTCTTCACATGTTCTTCTCATCGAATTGATTCCAAATATGATATTTATAAATATTAATTTAAAAAGTACCACTGGTGGTATACTTGGTCTTCCTGCTATACTATATAACTCTTTCACTAAATCTTCTATAAATCTAAAATCGATACAGTTATCTATTTTTCTTACCAAATGTTCCTTTGGTACTAATTCTTCTATTGTACTTAATATCATACAATCATTCTTATATTCTTGTTTTGTCATTGCCATCTAATTCTTACTCCTTATATTACCTATTAAAATGATATCATTTATGCATTAAAAAAGTAAGAACTCAATGACCAATTTTAGGTAATATAAGGTCGTTCTTACATTTTTATTATAATACTTTTTTTTACATATAAAAAGACTGTTTCTAAAATCCTTTGACTTTGTCAACAGTCTGAAATCATAAATTATATAATTATGATTTATCTCCTCGAATTACAGTTTATACAAGTAGTGCTAACATAGAGCGTTTAAAAGAAAATCGCCGTCTATCATATGATCAAAAAAAATATCAAAACAATCGTTATCGCTTCTGTCAGGAAATTATCTATGAGGAAGAAAAAGATTCTGAACTTTATCACTACTGCCATAAATTCTTAGAATTACCAGAAGAAGCATTAGAAGATCTAGATTAGATCTTTTTTTGTGACGATATAATTTCAGATTTGTGGTAAAATAAAATAGAGGGTAAAAATATGGATGAAAAAATTAGTATGTTAGAACGATATGGTGAGGTTTTAACAAGTAAAACATATCTCACCGATCCTG
>CAQOYX010000142.1 GCA_948852375.1 uncultured Clostridia bacterium | reverse complement strand
ACGTTTCCAACTCCTCTTTTGTAAATTCATCTTTAAATGCCAACTTAAATTGCATTTCAATTGAATCACTCACTTTTGCCTCTGATTTAATAAACTTTTCTAATTTTCCTCTTATGAGAATATGGCCTGTCTCATCACCAAATAGACGATTTGCTTCATAATCCCTCATCACTGATACCATTGCATGACCATCAATATTAACAATTACAAATTTAGCAGTTGTTCTGTCATTCTCTATCCTCTCATAGCCAGTGTCCAATACTTGCATTGCGTGTACTGCAACATATTGTTGTTCATTATAACATTTATATAAATCATCCACTGTATAAACTTCACAATCAGATACTAAATTTTTAATAATTGAATTTTTACCAGTTATTAATGAAGAACATAAAACAGCTAAAAAAAACAAACAAAATAGTATAATTACTATATTGTATAATCGTACTTTCATTTTAACTTTCCTCATATATTAACACTCCATTACACTACTATTATAACACATCTACTATTTATACATTTTATAAAGTTTAAAAATTATATTTTTATTGACACAATTAACATTTGAAATTCCATTTTTTTATTTATATTATGCTGATTACTAAGTCAGTTATTTAACTTTGACTTATTCATTTACTTGGACAGTTTTAAAATGCATAATAGAAAGAAAGCCAATCAAATGATTGGCTCAGACTGTTGACAAATAATTTTTTGTGAACAGTCTTTTAAAATTATAAATGTTATAGTATAATATAGTTACGAGATAGACTTTATCTAACCAAATTAAGTCATAAATATCTCGTTTTTTTATGAATTTTATGAGATAATAGTATTGGTTAGATAGAGGTGTTATGATTTATGGCAATGACTAAACAAATTAGAAAAAACGATTGTATGATATTAAGTACATTAGAAGAATTAGTACCTGAGGAACATTTAGTAAGAAAACTAGATAGCTGTATCAATTTTACGTTTATAGAAGAATTGGTAAAAAATTTATATAGTGTATCTGGTAGACCAAGTATTCCCCCTGTGGTACTTTTTAAATTGATATTTATAAATATAGTATTTGGAATTAACTCGATGAGAAGAACTTGTGAAGAATGCAAAGTAAATATGGCGTATAGATGGTATTTAGGTCTTTCAATTTATGATGAAATACCTAATTATTCAACATGGAGTCAAAACTATATTAGAAGATATAAGGATAGTAATGTATTTAATCAAATATTTGATACCATTTTAAATCAAGCAATGAAATATGGATTTGTGGATATGGAAACAGTTTTTGGGGATGGAACTCATCAAAAGGCCAATGCCAATAAAAATAAATATAAAGATGTAGAAGTTGAAATAGTGAAAAAAGTCTATGAAGATGCTATGCTACAAGAGATTAATGAAGATAGAATTACTCATGGAAAGAAGCCATTAAAAGAAATAGAAAAGGTAGAAATCATGTTTGATGAAGAAACTGGTGAAATTAAGGAAAATATTAATACGAAACATATAAAAGAAAGTAAAACAGATCCAGAAAGTGGCTGTTTCCATAAAGGTGAAAAAGAAAAGTGTTTTGCTTATACCCATCAGACCTTTTGTGATAAAAATGGATTTGTTTTAGCGTCTATTACAACCCCAGGTAATGTTCATGATAGTGTAGCCTTTTTTAAGGCCTACAATATATTAAATGAAAAATTTAAAGAACAAATAAAAAATGTATGTTTAGATGCAGGATATGTGAAGCCAGCAATTTGTAGAGAAATTATCTTATCAGGTCATGAACCATTAATGCCATACAAAAGACCAATGACAGGAAAAGGTTTATTTAAGAAGTACGAATATGCATATGATGAATATTATGATTGTTATATATGTCCAAATAACGAAGTATTGACTTATAGTACAACAGACAAGAATGGATACAAACAATATAAATCAAATCCAGAAAAATGTAAGAATTGTCCATTAAGAGAGCAATGTACAAAAAGTAAAAATTGTGTAAAAGTAGTAACGCGTCATATATGGGAAGAATACAAAGAAAAAGCAAATGAAAATAGATATACAAAACTTTGGAAAGAGAATTATCCACTGAGAAAAGAAACAATAGAAAGAACATTTGGAGATTGTAAAGAACAGCATGGATTGAGGTTTACTAGAGTTCGTGGTTTATTAAAAAATGAGCAAAATGCCACGATGATTTTTGCGTGTCATAATTTAAAGAAAATGGCAATTTGGAGATGGAAAAAGTTTTCAGATAATGGCATTATTTCACTCATTTTAGTAAAAATAGAAAAAATTATAAGAATCAAAATAAAAAAAGTAGCATATTCTTTTTGAATATACCACTTTGTCAACAGTCTGAGAGTATTAGATTTTGTTCTAATACCCTTTTATTTGCCTAAATTTATAATAAAATTAAATTGATTATTTATTGTTTATATATTCATTTTCC
>CAQOYX010000141.1 GCA_948852375.1 uncultured Clostridia bacterium | reverse complement strand
TTTTTATTTTTATACATATTGTTTGTTTTAATCTATAAGAACCCCCAGTCACCTACGGTGACAGCCCCCTTGTTAAAGGGGCTCTCTTGTAGGGCTTCGCATGGACGTTTGCATATAATAGCTAAAATATTATTTTGTATATAATTTGTGTCTTAGTATAAAAGTCTTCAAAGGCTTTGCTAAAAGCCCCTTTAACAAGGGGGCTGTCACCGTAGGTGACTGGGGGTTCTTAATCACATCTAATTTTCAAATTTCTTTACAATAGAATCTTTTTCTTGCCAATCTTTACTTACTTTTACCCATGTTTTTAAATTTATTTTTGTACCTAACATTTTTTCAAGGTCTTGTCTTGCATACATTCCTATTTTTTTTAACATTATACCATTTTTTCCAATTATAATTGCTTTATGGGAATTTTTTAGACAATAGATTGCTAACTCCACATCATATATTTCTTCTTCATTTTTTGTCTTTCTTAATTCCATTTTTTCTGTTTCAACATATAAGCCATGTGGCACTTCATCATCTAATAACTTCAACGCTTTTTCTCGAACAGTTTCTTCAACAAGTTGTCTTAAGGTTTGGTCTGTGTATTCATCTATTTCATAATATGTAGGTCCTGGGCTTAATATCTTTTCTATTTCTTCTATTACACTTTCTACTTTGTCATGTTTTAATGCTGATATTGGTACAACTGCACTAAAATTATATTCTTTAGTATATAAATCAATTATGTTTAATAATTTTTCTCTTTTTACTAAATCAATTTTGTTTATAATTAATATTGTTTTATTTCTTGCTTCTTTAATTTTATTCAGTATTATTCTATCTCCTTTACCAATTTCTTCACTTGTTGCCTCTATTAAAAATAATACTACATCTACATCTTTAATACTGCCAAATGCTGTTTCAATCATCGTATTTCCTAATTTTGTTTTTGGTTTATGAATTCCTGGTGTGTCTATAAATATTATTTGTGAATTTTCTCTATTCACAATTGCACGTATTTTAGTTCTTGTAGTTTGTGGTTTATTTGTTATAGCTGCTACTTTTTCTCCTACTAAAGCATTTATTAAAGTAGACTTTCCCACATTTGTTCTACCAATAATTGATACAAAACCTGATTTAAATTCTTTCATTTGCTACATCCTTATTATTATATATA
Source organism: uncultured Clostridia bacterium (assembly GCA_948852375.1). Next base: position 1,285 of record CAQOYX010000141.1, on the reverse strand, counting down.
TTATTGTTTACTAAATTTGTAAAATTTAGTCGTTAAATTTTATGTTTTTTTTGTTCAATTTTGCTTGACATTTTTACTTATGTAATTTTTAGTAACATTATTTTAGAGTAGTTCCTTTGTAAAATGGGAGACGCAAGGTCTTCTATATGTTTCAAATGTTTCTTATTCAATTACAACCTTCGCATCAATTGGACATATTTGTATGAATGTATTTCCATCATTTACATCTATTTCATTTCCTGATAAATCTTTATATATTGTTTTTGCTGTTCTTGAAGATTTATTACATGTTATCTGTATTGCTTTTCCATTTGTAATGTAATATCCTTTTTGTTCTCCAATATTTTTTAATCCTTGCCTATCTTTTTTTTCAACATCTTGTAAGGTATAGTTCTGTGAAAACGTAATTATGATATTTTTTGTAGAAACTATTTCCTTACTATCCCAGTCTTTTTGTAACGTTCCTTTTGAAGTTCTTTCATATTTTTTTGTTTCTTCATTATATTTATAACTTACTGTATTTGATGTGGAATATGGTATTTTTACTTTGTTTGCTAGTATTCCTTCTTCTAAATTAACTTCTTCTTTTTTGTAATTTAATACACTTTTTTGATTTGATGTAGTTCTATATTTCTTAGAATTTGCCATATTTAAAATATTTTTTGTACTTGTTACTGCATTATGTGGAGATTTTTTATCTTTTACTCTCCAAAAGTTTTTACTACTTTCTGAAATTCCATTTATATTGTTTACTTTATATGTAGATATATCGCTTTCTGCTTGTGGACTCCAGCCATAGTGTACATATATTGCATCATTTTCCATTGCATAATCTAAAAAATAGTGTCTTGAACTTCTTATTGGACCTATTTTAGATAAATCTTTACCTTTAAATAATGCCATAAGTCTTGTTTCTCCACCCTCAACTATAATTTCATATACAATATATGCATCATTTAACCCTGCTTGTGGCCATGCTGATTTATTATTATCTATCATAACTGCTATTGGTCTACTATTTCCATTATATACATTTATTGTTGTATCTTTTATTTCATCATCTTCTTTTTCTTTTCCACTATCCACGCCTAATGAAATAACTCCATTTGGTGAATTTTGACTACTATCCACCTTATTATTTATTACTTTCATAGCAAGTAATACTCCTGCTACAATAACTAAGATTGCTAGTAATATAATTAAAAATATAATTCCTTTATTTTTCATAACACTTACACCCTTTATAACTTTTTATTAATTGCAAAAATTAATTTTGTAAAAATTT
>CAQOYX010000140.1 GCA_948852375.1 uncultured Clostridia bacterium | reverse complement strand
TATCATTTTATTTCCTTTCTTTAAAAAGATATATTTTTTCTGGTTTGAATTTTTCTAAGTTTACATTTATTTTTATTGTATTTATAATTCAGATTCATAGTTTTTTTATTTACTATACAAGATATTATTTATTAACTGTTGTTTAATGTGTTTGTATTATTAGTGTCACTCGTATTAGTATTAGTATTTGTATTACTAGCATTACTTGATGTTACTCTTCTATCTACTTTAACATTTATTGCTTTTACAACAAATGTACTTTGTAATGTTTCTGTGCTTTGCGTTGTTGGAACTAATTTAAAGTTTTCAATTTTAAAATTTAATGAGGAATCTTTTTCAAGTGATGATATAAATTCAGATATTCCAACATAACTTCCTGTTATAGTAAAATATATGTCATATTCTCCTGCTACTCCTGATGTTTGTCTTAATTCATATCTTAAAACTATACCATAATTTTTTGCATGGTTTCCAAGTCTTACCATTAGGTATTCAGTTTCATATGGTCTTGTTATACTTGCTGCTTGTATATCTTCATTTGAACTATATAATATTTTATCATTATATTCTTCTTTTGCAATTTGTAATTGTTTTAAACTATCATTTAAATCTGCTATTGCTTTTGGCTTGTCTATACTTGTTAAAGTACCTAAATGCTCCAGATTATTATTAAGTTCTATATTTTTATCTTGTATTCCAGAAATTGATAAAATTTCTAATCCTAATATATTCAACCCTCTAAATATTACTAGATACCCTACCAATAACAATAAAACAATTAATATCGATATTAATATTTTTCTCATATTTGTATTATTCCTTCCTTTAAACTGTACTTATTATATTGGTAAATCGCCTTCTATTGTTGTAGTAATTACTCCATCTTGTGTTGTTTTTTGTCCACTATCTGATACAACATTTGCTAAAATATTGTAATTTTTAATACTTGCTTTAAAATATCCTAATTGTTCATAAGTGCTTGCTTGTGCTGTAATAAGAATTTTTATTCCATCTGTATTTTCTATAGATGTAATTTGCACTCCTTTTGGTATACTAAACATAATTTGATTTAATAGTACTGGAATGGCATTTTTTCTTCTACTTTTTTCGTTTAACTCTTCATTTAATGTTTTTAATTTCTCTGTCATACTAATATATTTACTTGCATTGGTCCTTAGCTTTGTTGTGTTTCCATTTATTTGTTGTATTTGGTTATCTACTTCTTGTGTTGCAAGATTTATCTCTTTTTGTTTTTTATTAATAGAACTATTTAGATATATTGACATTCCACTATATACTAATACTAGTATTAATAAACTTACTGCTATTCTTATTAAACTTTTTTCAAATGCTGTTAATTCTCCCTCTAAATTAATATTAAAATTTAAATTAATTTTTTTATGACTGTCTTTTCCTGAACTATTAACATCTTTTTTTAACCATTCTGGCATTTTATCTCTTAGTGTTTCTTTTTTAAAGTTCATTCCTTTTAGTCCATCACCTAAACCTTGTAATGCCAAAGCTATTGCAGAGTTAACTTCAATATAGTCTTTAATATTTATTTTACTTACTGTATTTTGTATAAAATATGGTTTTAATATTTCACATTTTATGTCTTTTAAATATTCTTCAAAATAGATGTCTATATTATTAATAACCGATGCTGTGCCTGTTATATATATTTTGTCTATTCTATTTAAGCTGGCATTTGTTATTTGTCTAACTTCACCTACTATGTTATATAATGTTGGCATTATATCATCTAAATAGTCATTTTCTTCATATTGTAAGTCCTTTCCCTCTTGTGTATATATAGTTGTATTTTTACATACTTCATATGATTTTGTATATGAATTTTCTTTAGCATTGATATTTCTTAAAATTTGACTTGCACCATCTGCTATTGTTTGCACATCCATTATATTTTTATTTATTATGGTTGTTATTGTTGTTCTTTCTTCTATGTTTACTATTATTACGTTTTCATTTTCTTTATAATCTAATAAATTTCCTATTGTTGTTGCCATAGGAGACAATGTTGTAACTCTATAGCCTTCTAATTGTTGTTCTTTTTTTGCTATATCTGCTTTACTTGCAGATACATGTATTGCTTTTACTTTTTCTTTGTCTTCTAATTCAGTCATTAAAACATATCTTGTTTCAAATGCATCTTTATTTACACCTTGGTCATAACAAATAGACTCAAATTCTGTATTAAGAACGTTTTGCATGTCTTTTTTATTTAATAAACTAAATAAGTGAAAATAATTGTAGTTTTCATTTGATAAATTAATACTAATTGGTGTTTTATAACTATATGTTTCTTCTATTACTTGGGCTATTGCTTCATTAACTTTGTCGAAAAATTTAATACCAAAGGAATCTATTTTTACTATGTCATTGTCTTTTGAAACTTTTGCATATTTAATTACATTATCTTCAATATATAAACCTAAACAAGTTGACATTTTTTTCTCCTTTGTTATAATTTTTTCTATTTTTATATTTTACATTTTTTATTA
>CAQOYX010000139.1 GCA_948852375.1 uncultured Clostridia bacterium | reverse complement strand
GTGACAGGGATCGAACCTGCGACCTCATGGTCCCAAACCACGCGCGCTACCAACTGCGCTACGCCTCGAAATGTACAATACACTTATATAATATAGCACAAAAAAAACACTTTTGCAAGATATTTTTCAAAAAAATTGACAAAGTCATAAAAATATGATAAAATACATACCTGTAATCCGCTTAATTAAGGTACATAAAAGTTAATCAAATTTAACTACCTAAGAAAACAGGATTAGCGAGTATACAAAAAAGGGAGGTGTACATAAATGTACGCAATAATTGAAAGCTGTGGAAAACAATACAAAGTAGTAGAGGGAGATGTTGTATTTTTCGAAAAACTAGATGCTGAAATAGAAAAAAAAGTAACATTTGAAAATGTTATATTACTATCAGATGGAGAAAAAATAGAAATAGGAAATCCTTATGTAAAAAATGTAAAAGTTGAAGGAAAAGTAATAGCACATGGAAAAGGAAAGAAAATAATTGTTTTCAAATACAAAGCAAAAAAGAATTATAGAAGAAAACAAGGACATAGACAACCATACACAAAAGTAGAGATTACTTCTATAAAAACACAAACAGCCAAAAAGGAAACAGCAAAAGTTGAAGAAGAAACTAAAAAAGTAGAAGCATAAAATCAGGTTTATAATAGTAAAGAGATAAAATCCCTGTATAGGAAGGAGTGAGATAGAATGGCTCATAAGAAAGGTCAAGGTAGTGTTAAAAATGGAAGAGACAGTGAGTCTAAACGTCTTGGGGTAAAACGCGCAGATCGGACAATATGTTCTTGCAGGAAACATATTAATAAGACAAAGAGGAACACATGTACATCCAGGAACTAACGTAGGCATAGGTAGTGATGATACACTATATGCATTAGTAAATGGAGTAGTTAAATTTGAAAGATTAGGAAAAGACAAAAAGAAAGTAAGTGTTTATGAACAAGAAATTGCACAATAAAAAAATGTAGGGGTGTCATCGGTAGAAATTCCCAAGAGGAATACCGAATGACACCCTTTTTTAAATTAAATAAAAAAACAGTATAAATTTATAAATATAAGCCAACATAATAATGGTGATAAAAATGAAAATATCTTGGCTAAAATCAAAAAATGATGATAAAAATTTTAGATTTCAAAAGAATATAGGTTTAGATGTGTATGAAATAGAAGATCTAGAAAAAACAGACGACACAATAAAAGAATTAACAAAAAACTACAATACAATAGTAATATCAAACGAAATTGCAAGCTTTTCTACAGATATAATAAAAAAATACACTAAAGATGATAATATAAACATAGTCATCGCAAGAAATAGGTTCTAAAAGTCCCCTTTATATAAGGGGATTGGTGCCATATGTGGCATGGGTGCTTTAATAAAAATTTTTTTTTATTAAACTGTAAAATGAATATTAATAAAAAAACATGAATATAGATATAGAAAGAAAAATATATAAATAAATGGTTATAGGTGACCAAAAAACCTAAATATGTAACAAGGAGAGAATAATCCATCTGGATTATTAGGCGGAAAATAATGCTTGCAAAACAAACAATATATAATAATTTCATAAATGACTTTACACAACACATATATAATTTGAAAAGTGAAAAGCCATTTTCAGATTATATATTTTTATGTGTAGGTTCAGACAAAATAACAGGAGATGCATATGGACCAATAGTAGGAAACAACCTAGAAAAATCGTTTAAAAACTTCTATAATAACATAAGAATAATAGGAACATTGGAAAAACCTGTATCAGGAACAAACCTAGAAAAAGAAATAGAACAAATAAATCTAAAATATGAAAATCCATGTATAATTGCAGTAGATGCAGCATTATCTTCAAAAGAGAATATAGGAAAAATAGTAGTAACAGACACAAAAATGCAATTTGGAAAAGGAACAAACAAAAAAATGATAGAAATTGGAGACATAAGTATAAAAGGAATTGTAGCAAAAGACTATAAAACACCAAAATACAATTTTAATGAACTACAAACAACATCACTAAACCTAGTAATGAACCTAGCCAATATAACTTCTGAAGGCATTTATAATGTTATAAAATATAAATAAAAAAATTACAAAAAATTCTATTATATAAGAAGTATAAAGTGAGTGAAAGGTTGTTTAAGTACATATTATATAAAAATAACAACTAAATGTATAAACCTAAAAAAATTGGAAAAAATTATAATAACCATATTTTTAGGAGGTACATATGAACGAAAGTGAAATGAAAAATATAGTAATATTAAAAGATTTACCATCAAATATTGTCCAGGAAGCTATAGTTATACTAAAGAAAAATATAAAAGCAAAAGACATAGAAAAGAAAAAAGAAAATGTAAAAGTAACAATAGGAGGAAAGACATGTGAAAAAGACTACATTGTAAAAGAAGCCCAATCTGTTGTTGCAAACTATATTTCAAAATTAGAAAAGCCAAAACAAATAGAAGTACAAAAGAGCAAAATAAAAAGAAAATATGAGAATTTGAAAAAATTAACGATATTCTTTGCAATTACTGCAATATTAGGAATTATAGTTAATTTTATATAACAATATAAAGATATAAGAATAAATTATAAT
>CAQOYX010000138.1 GCA_948852375.1 uncultured Clostridia bacterium | reverse complement strand
TAAAAATTTCCAAATTAATATAGTATATTATACATTAGCAAAAAGTGTACTAAAATAATAACATAAACAACAAAAAAAGAAAAGAAAAAATGCTTAAAAAAATAAAAAAATTACCAGTATAATATTGAAAAAAAATATATATGCATATATAATGGTATAGAAGTTAGAGATTAAGGGTTAGAATCTATAAAAGAGAATTAAACAAATGAAGAAATGTAGAAAATAAGGAGGAAAAAATGGCTACAAGAGATAAAAATATATGGATATTAATTGTATTTATACTATCAGGATTAGTAATTGGAGGGTTACTTCGGAGAACTTGCAGCAAAAGTAGATTTTCTATGGTGGTTATCATATGGACAAGAATTTGGGTTATCTAACCCACTGGTACTAGACCTAAACATAGTAAAGCTAACATTTGGCTTACAACTAAAAATAAACATAGCAAGCATAATAGGAATGGCAATTGCAATTTTTATATATAGAAAAGTGTAATAGTATGGGCAAATAGTGTTATAGTTATAAAATTAAGGGCGACAAAAATATGGGGGGTAAAAGAAAGGAAAAAATATGTCAATAAAAATAAAAGAACTCCCAGAAAGTGAAAGACCATACGAAAAAGTAGAAATGTATGGTGCAGAGGCACTTTCAAACTCAGAACTATTAGCAATAATAATAAAATGCGGAACAAAAGAAGATACTTCAGTAACATTAGCACAAAAAATATTAAACTTAAAAGGAATTAATGAAACAAAAGATTTAAGTTTTTTACAAGACCTATCAATAAAAGAACTAACAGGGATAAAAGGAGTAGGAAAAGTAAAAGCAATACAAATAATAGCAACTTGTGAACTTGCAAAAAGAATGTCAAAACCAGTTAATTCATTAAAAATAGTGATTAAAAATACAAAAGATGTGGTAAACTTATTAATGGACGAGCTAAAATATGAAAAACGAGAAATAGCAAAATTACTAATATTAGATTCAAAAAAAGTACTAATAAGAATTATAGACATTGCAAGAGGCGGAGGAAACTTTGTAGCAATGGAACCTAAAATCGTCTTAAAAGAACCAGTGAAAATGGGAGCAGAAGGAATAATACTAGTACACAACCACCCAAGCGGAGATCCAACCCCAAGTGATGAAGACATAAGAATGACAGAAAGAATAAAAGAATCAGCAAGTGTTATGGGAATAACGTTGCTTGATCATGTGATAATAGGGAATAATGCATCAGTAAGCATATTTGAACAAATAAAAAAGAAAGATAAAAAGGAAAATGCAAATATAAGTAAGCAGAGTGCAAAAAAAACAAGCATGAAAAAAGAAGAATCTGGTACAATAAAACAAAATATGCAACCTATAGGTTTTAGAGGAGTAATGCAGAACGATAGGCTACAAATAGAGTTTAAAGGAGTAGGCAAAAAATAATAATTTGGTGGTATAAGAACCTCAATTGCTTCAAAACAGCCCCCTTGCTCCTTAAATAAAGGGGTCTTTATCTAAGGGTGTTGTTAATATAACTACTGGAAGATTCTTAATCCATTAAAAAAACAGAAAGGAAGTAAATAGAAAATGAAACTTTTTGGAATTGGAAATAAAGACATTGGAATAGACTTAGGAACAGCTAATATACTTGTAACACTAAAAGGAAAGGGTATCATATTAAAAGAGCCATCAGTAGTAGCAATAGATAGAAAAACAGGAAACATAGTAGCAACAGGAGACGAAGCAAAAGAAATGATAGGAAGAACACCAGAACAAATAAAAGCAGTAAGACCATTAAAAGATGGAGTAATAGCAGACTTTACAGCAACAGGACTAATGTTAAAAAACATAATTTCAAAAGTATATAAAAAATACAATGTAGGAAGACCAAGAGTAGTAGTAGGAGTTCCATCAGGAATAACAGAAGTAGAAGAAAGAGCAGTAGAAGAATCGGTAATACAAGCAGGAGCAAGAGAAGTCTATTTAATAGAAGAGCCAATGGCAGCTGCTATTGGAGCAAATTTAGAAGTATCTGAACCAAGTGGGAATATAATAGTAGACATAGGAGGAGGAACAACAGAAGTAGCAGTTGTATCTTTGCGGAGGAATTGTTGTAAGTTACTCATTAAGAGTAGCAGGAGACGAACTAGATCAAGACATAATAAACTATGTAAAAAAAGAAATGAACCTAAGTATAGGAGAAACCACAGCAGAAGAAATAAAAACAGAAATTGGATGTGCACTACCCTTAATGAGTGAAATGACAAAAGAAATAAGAGGAAGAGACCTATCAACAGGATTACCTAAAAATATAATAATTACATCGACTCAAGTAAAAGAAGCAATGGAAGAATCAATAAATGAAATAGTAGAAATAGTAAAACAAACACTAGAAAAAACACCACCAGAACTAGCATCAGATATAGTAGAAAAAGGAATAGTAATTGCAGGAGGAGGAGCCCTAATAAAAAATCTAGACAAACTAATAAGTGAAAAAACAGGAATGCCAGTATATATAGCAGAAACACCATTAGACTGTGTAGTAAAAGGAACAGGCAAAACACTAGAAGACCTAGACAGACTAAAAACAGTTTTAATAAATGCAAGAAAAAGAAGATAAAATAAATTATATA
>CAQOYX010000137.1 GCA_948852375.1 uncultured Clostridia bacterium | reverse complement strand
CTTGTTTCCAAATACTTTTTCATATACATTTTACTTTTTGCACTAAAATAGACTTCTCTTTCACTATTCCCTTTGCCTAGAACAATACAACTTCTTTCTTGGAAATTCATGTCTACTATATTTAATTTAGTAAGTTCTCCAACTCTCATACCAGTTGATATTAATAGTTCTAATATAGCTAAATCTCTTACATTTGCACAAGTATCTCTTAATTTTTCTAAATTCTCATCTGTAAATGTTTCTTTAACTTTTTTAGTTGCTTTTACTTTGTGAATCCTTCTAACTGGACTTTTAACAATATAATCTTCGTTTTCTAACCATGCAAAGAAACTTGATAATGTTCTTCTTATATTGTCTATTGTTACCATACCTGCATTTGAATTGTTTTTATAATTAGCCAAGTAATTCCTTAATATTTCAGTAGTAATTTCATCTATTGGAAGATTTATTGTATCTAGCATTTTGGTTATATTATCTTTATAGTAATTTAAAGTTCTAGTAGAACATCCTTCAATTTCTTTAGAAGATATAAATTTGTTTAATATATCTGTATTATTCTTTTGTGTTTCTTGCTTTTTAGTTTATTCTATTATTTTGATTTGATAATTTAAACATATTTCTGTAAGTATCTCATTTAATTTTATTCTTTGGTTATCATTTAAAAAGTAATTGGTCTTACTAATTACCTCATTGATAAATAACTCTTTCAAATATTTTTTCCTCCTAACATAAAAAGAAGAATAGCTTGTTGTTTCTATTCTTCTTCTAACTTATTGTTTTTCCACTAACAACTCAGTTTTTGACATACCATTTTCATTATATTGTATCTCAATAGCTCCACCTATTGTATCTAATGCTTTTATTTTTTTCAAATCACTTTCGTTATTACTTATTACAGTAACTTTTATATTATTATTATCTTCCATTATTGCTGATGTTGTTACAAAAGTAAATTCTTTATCTATCATTTTTTTGCTTATCTTACTTTGCAAATCTGTTAAGTAATTATATGAGTGTTTTGCTGTTTTGAATATAGTTTTGCCTTCTGTTATTCCTAACAAACTGCATATTTCTTTTCTATTTGCTTCGTTATCTTTGCAAAGTAAAACTACATTATTCCCATTATTATCTACATACTTTCCTGCATAATAATCTGGATAATTTGTACTTTTAATGTCATTTGATTGTTCTTTTACATTTATATCTTTATCTTCTACTGTTAAATTTTTATTATTTTCAGTAAGTATTGACTGTAATAGTTCTAATAACTCATTTTCTGTTATGCCAGTTGTTTCAATATCAAAATATATATCTTTAAAATTGAATGTTACAATATACATATCTTTATATTGAGATATTATAAATTCTATATCTCCTATTTTTGAAACTTTATCTCCAACATCTATATAGTAATCTCTTAATGGCTTTTCTATTTCTGAAAAGGCAATTATTATATTATTCATACTATCTTTTCTATAATTAAATACATAATCGTGTAATACATCATACTCACTTTTATTTATATTACTTCTAGTATAAATGTTGTAACTACCTTCAATTTTATATTCTTCTGGTATCTTTACATTTTTTATAAATTCAAAATTCTCTGGTAATCTTTCTATTTCTATTGTTTCTACATCTGCATCTAAGCTGGTCGCTGACATTTCCTTTATTTTATTTATATTTAATTTAATTTCTAGTGATTCATTTTTATTTTGTTTATCACTTTGTAAATCTGCAATTCCATAAGGATTATCTTGTATTTGATTATCATTAAATATATTTGTGCCTATAATGATTCCAACACCTAAAATAAATACTGCTACACTCGAAGTTATTCCATAAATTATTTTTCTACTTTTTTTACTTTTCATACCAAACTCCTCTCTGATGTTTGATACAGCTATTTTTTCTTTTACACTCTTTCGTATTCTCTCTTTTAAATGATTATTTTCCATAGCCATAACCTCCATCTTCTAAATTTCTTTTTATGATTTTCCTAATTCTATGAAGTATGGTCTTAACATTGCTTGTGGATAAATTTAACAACTTTGCTATCTCTTTTATTGATTTTGATTCATAATAAAATAATATAAAAATTTCATATTCCTTTGGTTTTACTGCCTTTAAAGTATCTAACACAACTTTATTCTGTTCATTTTCTTCTGCGATTTTTTCAATATTACAAGTATCAATTAAATTTTCTTCATAATCTGATATAGAAAAATTTAATTCTGTATTTCTATACTTATTTCTTATCACATTTTTAGCTATTCCTGCTAGATATGGTTTTATTTCTATTGTTTTTAATAAATTACTGCTATTTTTCCATATAGCCACAAATACATCTGATATTATTTCTTCTATATCTTCATCTGTTATAGATACACTTACTCCATTTTTTACTATTATATAAACATAGTTATAAAAATCATCTAGTATTCTGTCTATATCCAGTATTCCATTTATTAGATAATTATTTAAAATTTCATTTTTCAATTTAGACCTAAATCTCCTTTTATTTTGTTAGCTAACTTTCATATACATAGTAACATTTTTTCAAAAAAGGTTACAACTTTTCTAAAAAAATTTTAAAATATAGAGATATTAGATTTTCTAATATCCCAGCGATAAATGAATAAGAAATTAAACGATGTAAGTTTAA
>CAQOYX010000136.1 GCA_948852375.1 uncultured Clostridia bacterium | reverse complement strand
TTACATTTAAAAATTTACAAAAAATAAATATTGAAAAAAATAATAAATGTGATATAATAAATACATGAATTTATATAGGAGGTTACTACAAATGAGTAATAAAAAAGATAAATCACAAATATTTGTAAAAATAATGGCAGCGATTTTAGCAGGACTTATGGTACTTGCAGTTGCTGGAACTTTAATATACTATTTAGTAACAATGTAATCAAATAATATTGAAAAACAATATAAAAAATTCATTTATAATTTTGTAAATTAACAATTAAAAATGAAAGAAAGAGAAAAAGTATGATAGAAAATTTTGGAATTAATATGCAGAAATTTTATGATGACATTATACTTGGATACTTAAATGCATTTTCACAAAATCCAATAAGTTTATTAATATTTATAGTAGATATTGTAATTGTAATATTTTTAGCAGTAACAATTATTAGATTTGTAAAAAACTCAAGAGCATGGCAACTTTTAAAAGGAATTACATTTTTAATAATTGCAAACGTACTAAGTTATGTTTTACAACTAAAAATTTTAAACTTTTTATTAAATATAGTAATGACATGGGGAGTATTTGCCCTTATTGTAATTTTTCAACCAGAACTCAGACGTGCCTTAGAGCAATTAGGAACAAATAAATTAACAAGATTTTTTGGAATAGATAAAGATTTAGAAACAAGAACTAAAGAAGATATTTATAAAATTATTATTGCAACAACAGAACTGGCCAAAACAAGTACAGGAGCCTTAATAGTAATAGAAAGAGATATACAAATTAAAGATATTATTCGGAACAGGAATTACTATTTCCTCAGAAGTATCGCCACAACTTTTAGTAAATATATTTGTACCTAATACTCCACTTCATGATGGAGCAGTAATTATATCTAATAACAAAATTGCAGCAGCAGCGTGTATGCTTCCTCTTGCAAGTGATACAGATATTGCAAAAGAATTAGGAACAAGACATAGAGCAGCAATTGGAATATCAAAAGAATCAGATGCAATTGCAATTGTCGTTTCTGAAGAAACAGGAAAAATATCAATTGCAAAAGATGGAACTTTAATTGCAGATGTAGAAGAAGATACAATGAAAAAGATACTGATTAAAAATATTATTACTAAGCGTTTTGGAGGTGAAAATAAAACTAAAATTGAAAGGCTAAAAAATATTAATTTAGCAATGAAGAAAAATGACAAAGATGAGAAGAAAGAATGTTAGAAAATATGAGAAATATTAAGCTTACGATAGAATATGATGGTGGTAACTTTAATGGTTGGCAATCTCAACCAGGAAAACCCAATATTCAAGGAACAATTGAAAAAGCTATAAAAGATATAACAAAAGAAGATGTAGAATTAAATGCATCACGGAAGAACTGATGCAGGAGTTCATGCAATAGCTCAGGTTGCGAATTTTAAGACAAATTCAAATATTCCAATAGATAAATTAGCTATAGCTATTAATTCTGTAATAAAGAAAAGTATTGTAATTAAAAAAGCAGAAGAAGTAGAGGAAAACTTTCATGCAAGATATGCATGCAAAAAGAAAACATATAGATATGTTATAAATAATTCTGAAATTAGAACAGCATTATATAGAAATTTAGAATATCATATTCCACAAAAATTAAATATAGAAGAAATGAAAAAAGCTATTAAATACTTTGAAGGAGAACACGATTTTAAAGCATTCAAATCAAGCCGGAACAAGCAGTAAAAGTAGTGTAAGAACAATATATAAAGGTGAAGTAAAAAAAGAAAATGATAGAGTTATAATAGAATTAACAGGAAATGGATTTTTATACAATATGGTAAGAATTATATCAGGAACATTAGTAGAAGTAGGTTTAGGAAAAATAAAACCAGAAGAAATTGCAGATATAATAAAGCAAAAAGACAGGCGGAAAAGCAGGTAAAACATTGCCACCACAGGGGCTATACTTAGTAAATGTAGAATACGAATAAATGATAAATGTAGATAAGACATTTGTCTAACATTTTACGAAGAAATTAATAAAATAAAGTAACAAAAATAGTAAAAAATTCATAAAATATAGTAAAAAATAATACATACAGGAAGGAGAATGATTATATGAATACTTTACTATTATTTTTTGCCTTACCAATAGCAACAATAATACTTGCAATAGCAGCCCAGAAAATATTACAATGTCCATTTTTAGTAGCAGGAGTATTCTTTGCAATATATCTAATAGTAGCATTTGCAGTATTTGACGCAAGTTTTTTAGTATATGCGGTAGTATACACAATACTTGCATTCTTAACAGCAATTATAACTAAGATAATTACCAATTTTATAGAAGATAATAATAATGATGAAAATTCTAAAGGATGTGGTTGCAGTACAAATAGCAACCTAAATACTCTTAATACAACAATAAGTACACAAAATAATGGTCCTAATAATTGTTGTGCTTGTAATTGTAGAAGATGCAGATAAAAAATGTAGCAGAAAAAGTAAATATATACTTTTTCTGCCTATTTTAGGTTTACTATCAACAAAAAATATGATATAAATATATATAATAAACAAGGAGATATGTATTATGAGATTAGATAAATTTTTAAAAATTGCAAGGGTTATTAAAAGAAGAACTGTTGCAAATGAGGTTGCAGATAAGGGACGAGTTAGTGTTAATGGGAAAACTGTTAAACCTAGCTATGAAGTTAAAGTAGGAGATATTTGTGAAATTGTATTTG
>CAQOYX010000135.1 GCA_948852375.1 uncultured Clostridia bacterium | reverse complement strand
TTAAATGTTTTTTTTTTAATTAAAAAAAACATTTAAAAGATAGCTGGTTTTAGTTATTTTTTACTAATCCATTTAATATACAATTATCAAATTCTTTATATAATTTAGAAATTTCAATTTCTTCCTCTTTTTTTATTTTATATATTAAACTTGAACATGTTAAGCCAAATATTCCGTGATGCCATAATTCCTGCATCCCCTTGTATTATTTCGCTTTTTTTCATTCCATCTTTTAATATATTTTCTATTGTTTTTATGTATTCTATTACTTTATTTTTGCACATTATATTTCGTGGTTCATTTCCCCAAATTTGGCTAAGTACTATTGTCATAAAATCTTCATATTTTGATATTATTTTTATTTGTATTAATACTACAGCCCTAAGTTTATCCATACAAGTATTTGCTTTTGAAATCTTTATGTCAATACTATTTTTCAGTAATTTCATTCCTTCTTCTACAAGGAAATTAAATATTTCTTCTTTACTTGAAAAATGATAATATAATGTTCCTTTAGCAACACCAACAGTAGCTGTTATTTCTTCTATACTTGTCGCATCATATCCTTTTTTTGCAAATAACTTCATAGAAGTTTCAAATATCTTTCTTTTTGTTTTATTCATATATACACCTATTTTCTTAATTATTTATCCATTTTTCATAAGCCTCTAAAACAACACTACAAATTTCTTCTGGATTTAAATTAGTTGTATCAATTACTAAATCATAATTTGACATATCATCACGATTAACTCCATATTCTTCTTGCCATCTTTTAGTTTCTTGTGTATGTCTATATATAATTTTTTCCCTTGCCTCATCTATATTTGAAAATGGCTCTGTATTTTTTCTCGCAACATCTTCAAAAGCTCTTTTAACTGCAACATCTATATCAACTTTTAAATATACTTTAAATGACTTTGGTATCACATACCAACCAAGTTTAGCATCTACAATTAAATTATCATGTGTATTGGCATAATCTGCTGCACTTTTTTCTATTTGTTTATCTAAATCTGGATGTTCATTTAAGTAAACCTGAAATTCTGTAATCGACATTCCTTTTTCTTTAGCTAAATTTCTAACATATAAACCATTTCTATAAATTTCATAATTTAATTTTTCTTGTAATTTATTTGATAAAGTTCCTTGTCCACTTGCATGGTCACCTGTAATTGTAATAATATGCTTTTTTTCTATTTTTTCCATATCTTCACCTTTTCTTTTTTGCTATATCTAACTATTTCAATTATTTGTATATATATTGAAACACTATTTTCAAATATTACATAAGTCTCCTTTACTTAATGTAACTGTCACTGTAAATTACTAGAGTCTTCAGTAAGATCATTTTTTATTATTTCTTCTACTAATACTTCTTCCAAATTTTCTTTAACCCTTACTTTTCCCTCTGCAATTTCATCTGCTGCTAGTGTTACTGTTGATGCTTCTTCTTTGTTTGTTAATGCTTTTTCTCCTTTTGATAATTGTCTTGCTCTTTTTGCTGTTGCTACTACTAGTTCAAATCTGTTGTCTACATTTTTTAATAAATCTGTAATACTTGGTTTTACCATCATTTTTAATTACCTCTTTCCTATTCTTCAATTTCTTCTTTATTATCTTTATAGTCTTTGTCATCTTTATCTAGCCTTCCCGCTACTGTTTCTGGCTGTACTGCTGATAGTACAATATGTCCAGAATCCATTATAACAACTGCTCTTGTACGTCTACCATATGTTGCATCTATTGCACTTCCATTATCCTTTGCTTCTTGAACCATTCTTTTTATTGGAGCTGAATCTGGGCTAACAATTGCGACAATTCTATTTGCTGATACAATGTTTCCAAATCCAATATTTATTAATTGCATATTTTTCTACCATTCCTTTCCCTATTCTATATTTTGCATTTGCTCACGAATATCTTCTAGTTCTGTTTTTATATCAATTACTAAATTTGTAATTTCTAAACAACTTGATTTTGAACCTATTGTATTGGTTTCTCTATTCATTTCTTGAATTAAGAAATCTACTTTTTTTCCTATTGGTGTTTGTATCTTAACTAAGTCTTTAAATTGATTAATATGGCTTTTTAGCCTTGTAATTTCTTCTTCTACTGAAGACTTATCAGCATAAATTACAATTTCTTGTGAAAGTCTATCCTTATCTACCACATCAGTATTTAAAATTTCTTTTATTCTTGTTTCTAATTTTACTACATATTCATTTATAAGTCCAGCAGAATATTCAGAAATTTTACAAACTTTATTTAAAACTCTTTCTATTCTTGTATTTAAATCTTCTTTTATTTTTTCTCCTTCTATTTCTCTCATCTGTATAAAATTATTAATTGCTTCATTCAGGCATATTGATAATTCCTGCCATATAATGTTTTCATCCTCTACATTTTCTATTTTTAATACATCTGGAAATTTTGATATTTCTGTAACTTCAATATTTTGATTTATATCATTCTCTTTTGCAAGTGTTTTTAATTCTTTAATATAAATATTGGCTAGTTCTTTATTTATTTTTATATTTTTACCTTCAGCACTATTATTATCAAAATTAACAAAAACATCTACTTTTCCTCTTGATATTTGCAAAAGAAGTTCTTTTTTTATTTTTTCTTCTAAATAACTAATACTTCTTGGCATTTTTATAGATATATCATTATATCTATGATTTATAGATTTTATTTCTATATTATATGTTCTATTATCCTTTTCATATCTTGCTCGT
>CAQOYX010000134.1 GCA_948852375.1 uncultured Clostridia bacterium | reverse complement strand
AACTCCCGTATCGGTTCGATTCCGATCATCTGCACCAAGACGAGTTTTTGTCGAACTCTCTATAATACTTGATATAACTTAATTTCAAGATTATAAGAATTTGACAACACAAAAACTTAAACCGTTTCAAAAATGAAGCGGTCTTTTTTTGACCAAAAGTCTTGAAAGAAGGAGGTTTTTTGTGGTATTATGTTACATATAATTAAACAAGAAATCAATATGAGTAAAGAATTACTCTCTAAAATCGAATGGGCGTGCCGTTTAAAATTTAAAGGAAAGAAACAGCCACAGATAATCAATGGTTGTCTAAGAATAATTGAGCATACCAATTTAGCGTATGTAGAGCCCCATAGAGTAATTATTAAAGATAGCTTGTACCTATTCTTTAATGAACACGATTATTTCTATGTAAATGATTTAAGTACAAAATATCCGTTATCCAAATTACAAGAACATATCAGCGGAAATACATAACATAGAACGGCAAAGCATTTTAGAGTTTTTAAAAAATTATACTATATTGGTTTATTTGTGTTATTTATAAGAAAATTAAAGAGATAGTAATAATAAATATAAAAACTCTAAAAGTGCTAATAGCTAAAACTATGCTATGTGGCACTTTTTTGTTGCCTTTCTATTCATAAAATTTGGAAGGAGGATATGTAAAAATGAATGAAGAAAGGAAAGTAGCAGGAATTTATATTCGTGTAAGTACAGAAGATCAAGTTAGAGAGGGATTTAGTTTAGGAGAACAGGAGGAAAAATTAAAACAACTTTGTAAATATAAAGATTATAAAATCTATAAAGTTTACAAAGATGCAGGAATATCTGCAAAAAATATGTCTGGAAGACCTGCCTTTCAGCAAATGCTAGAAGATATGAGAGCAGGAAAAATCAATTATATTGTAGCCTATAAACTAGATAGAGTTACAAGGTCTGTAAGAGATTTAGAAGTTCTAATTTCAGAACTAGAAGAACATCATTGTTATTTGGTATGCGATAGGGATGATGTAAATACGAGCAGCGCTAATGGGCGTTTCTTTGTAAGAATGCTAACAGTATTATCACAATTAGAAATTGAAATAGTTAGTGAAAGAACAAAATTCGGTTTAACAGGGGCAATAAAATCTGGACATATTCCACGGAACTTGCCCACTAGGTTACAAAAGAAATGAGTCAAAGAAAATGGTAATTGATGAAACTACAAAAGATATTATTATTAGAATATTTAATCTATATTTACAATGTAAAAGCTATCAAACAATAGCAAATATTCTAAACGAAGAAAAAGTTTTAGACCCCAAAAAATGGGATGATTCTACCATAGAAAAAATAATCAATAACAAAATCTATATAGGAGATTATGAACGATTTAAAAGAGTAGCAAAAGAACAAGGCAAAGAGCCTGTAATATATCCTAATGTAGTAGAGCCAATTATTACAAGAGCAATGTTTGAAGATGTACAAATACAAAAGGAAAAAAATCAGAGAGCATATTGTAGAGATAGAGTATATATCTTTATGCAAAAAATGAAATGTCCTAAATGTGGTAAGTTGATGGGCAGTAAAGGAACTGGTGGTAAAAAGAAAAAATATATGTATTACCATTGTTCAGATTGTAAAATGTATCTTCGTGAAGATTTGATAGAAGAACAAGTTATGCCAATGATAATGGATTTAATTGAATATGATATGACAGTAAAAAAATACTTCTATCCTGTTTTAGCAGATAAAAAAGAAAAAAATACAGATAAATTAGATAAAGAAATAAACACATTAAGAAATCAAAAGAACAGAATAAAAGAAGCATATTTAAAAGAAATTGTTGATGTAGAAGAATTTTCAAAAGAATATAAAGCAATTGATGAAAAATTAGAATTATTAGAACAAAAACGAATTGAAACAATAGACTTAAATAAACAGAGTTTTAGCCCACAACATTTAATGGCAGATAGAGATGTAGAAAAAGAAAAGTTAATCCGTTCTAATAAATTTTACAATATGCTAATGGCAGAGTGGAAAAACAAAGACAAAGAAGAAAAGCAAGAATTTATTTCAAAGTTTTTAGAAAGTATTACAGTTGAAAAAGATAGCAAAGGAAACTACAAGTTAGTTAATTTGAAATTAAGAAAAACATTTATTAACCAGATATACAAGTTAATGCAAAATGGAATGTTTGATATGACTATTGCAGATGAAAAAGATAAAGAAGTTAGAACAACAGTTATGATGGACAAGCAAGAACTACAAGAATATATTGGACGATTAAATGACTATTACGAAGTATCTTATTATGAGATAGCAAGATTAGATGAACTAAAGAAAGGCTATCAGAGAAAATATCTTACAATAGATGAAACAAATGATAATGGAGAAAAACTTTTTAAATTAGTAGAATTAGTAACAGATGATAAAAAGTATCCACAGAAAAAAGTAAATAGAATTGTAGGAGCAATTAGAGTAAAAGAACGAGAAAAAGTTAGTTAAAAAATTTTTAAAATGGAGGAATTGAAAATGGAAAATAAAGAATTAAAAACAAATAATATTGAAAACAAATATGGAATTGAATATACAAAAGTTGGAGATTACTATATGCCTAATTTAGTTTTAGAAAAAGAAAAAATTATATTAAATAAATATGGAAGAATGAGATTAAAATTTTTAAAAGAAAATAGAAAAGCAGAATATATGATAATGTTTACAAAAGGAACTCTTAATAATCACTTAAAAGAAATACAAGAAACAGCACAAAACAGATTAAATTTTATGATAAATGAGTTAGTAA
>CAQOYX010000133.1 GCA_948852375.1 uncultured Clostridia bacterium | reverse complement strand
CTTACAGGATGCGCTATATAGAATATCGTTTGGTTATCAAAATCGGCTGTGAATAGTAACACTTTTATAATTCCATTTTTGATTATCTGATATCCAGAAGCATGATTAGTTATATAAAAATAATATTCACCATCTTTATCTACAATTATATTATAAGAAAATTTATTTCCCATCTCCTCAGATATTGGGGTAATATTTCCATCTACAACATAGCCAACTTCTACAACGCTACCTGACCTTTTAGTATTTACAACTGTATTTGTATCCAATTCAAACTGAATTGTTATAGATTGACCTGTATTTAATTTCCAACCTGTACCTTTTAGCGTGGTAAAAAGAGCCATGTCAGCAGTATTAGTAATTAAATCGGGAATAAAATAGTTTGTATCAGAACACTTTGTTACTATTTCAGTACATGAATCTGCAAATGTTTTTTGAATCATTTCATCACTTATCTTTGTAGTCAAAAATTTTTTGGATTCTGATTCCCTGTTAAAGTTTACATCTGTTGTAAAAGTTGAGTTTCTTATTTGATTTCCCCATAAGTACCATTTTTGTGTATTAAGCAAGGTAGCACCTTTAATATAATAATCAACGGGAGAATTAGAATATGCATAAAATCCTATGCCAATTAAAATATTACAAATAAGGCATAGTGTTACAAATTTATTGGCTTTGTTTTTTGGTGTCAAAATATTTCCTATTCTTTTTTTTAAGCAATTTTTTTGTGTATTTGCAAAATTGGGATTAATGGTTCTGATTTTTTTGGTTAAGCGTATTTCATTTAATATCGTTGTGGCATACTGCTTTTTTTGATCGAATTTACAATTTAAAAGAACTTCTTCATCACAAGAAAATTCTATTAACATATTAACTTCATAGTAAATGAAATGGGCAATTGGATTATACCAATGAATTATTTTCATTAATAAACAAATTAGTTTTAATAGTATATCCCAATGTTTGATATGAATAAGTTCGTGTCTTAATATGAATCTTATTGATGAATCGCTCATTTCGATTGTAGGTAGAATAATGGTTTTACTAAAAATTCCAATAACTGTAGGTGATGGAATCCTATTGTTATTAAAAAGCTGTATTTTAGCCTTAATGTTTAAATTTTCTTTTTCTTCATTAAATATTTGTAATATATTTAACTCTTTAATTTCAGAACTATAGGAATTTAGTATCATTTTACTTTTTTGATATAGAATAACTTGTTTTATTGTCAGTAATACAATGCCGACCAGCCAGATTGAACACATTGTAAGGAGTATCTGTAAGTATGAAAGATTAAATTTGGTTCCAAAATTATAAGCGGAATCTACAGGTGTATTTGTTGTGGAGCCTCTAGTGCTTATTATGCTATGAAACATTGTATTTGATATAATACTAATTTCATTAACTCTTTTAGTAAAAATAAAAATCCATTTAATTGGAAAAAGCATAAAAATACATAATACTCCCCATATTCGACAAAGAATTCTTGTGTTATATTTATGTCTTAAATATACGGATAATACAAAAAGGATAATTGTCATAAAAATAAAGTTAAATGATACATTTAGATATGTCAAAAAAATCTTTAACATTATTATTCCTCCAAATTTTTTGTATTATTTATAAATGATTGCAGTTCATCAATATCTTTTTGACTAATACAATTACAATTATATAGACTGGTTAATAAATCACTTAAGGAGTTGCCAAAAATTTTTTCTAAAAATGATTTACTTACACTTTTTTTATACTCATCTTTTGTTATTATAGCTGTGTATACATTCCTGTTGATGTCTATATCTTTTTCACATTGAATATATCCCTTTTTAATTAATCGATTGAGTACTGTTGTAATAGGTTGGATTGCCCATTCACGTGAAAAATTATTTCGTATATATATAGATGTAATCTTTTCTGTTTTGGCATTCCAGACAATCATCATAATTTCTTGCTCTACGTCGCTTAATTGTATAAACTCATTTTTTTTGTCTCTCATATTACCTCCAAATATTCATAGTTGACTAAATATATTTTCCATTCAAAATTAAACCGGAAATATATAAGTTTGTTTTAAGTTGTGCTTTGCTATTTTGATTCGCTATTGTCCTGTCAGTTATTATATATAACTCCATTTCTCTTAATGTATGTATAGATAACGATGACAGATATAGTATATTATTCTCTATCAGGTAGTTTTACAGCCTTTTTGAATGGGGACATCATAAACGGACATTTCGCTTTCTGGTGGGTACAAATACCCTAACAAGTTCAGTTCATTTGCTATGACTGTTATGTTATAACCTTTTGGAAACTTTTCTGCCAGCGTAAACAATTAAGTCCATCAATGTCTGAAACTTTTGTGGTATGTATATTCTGTAAGGTCAATTTAATTTTTGAAAAAAAGCTAATTTGTCAATATATTGCTCCATATCCTACTCCTTTCGTATTTATTGAACCATATGGGTTACAGTATAGCACTTTTTCCTCACAGAATAAAGAAAAGTATCTAAATAGTTTGGAATGGAATGGTAAAAAAATTTATTTAATAACTAATTCGTGTATGTCCGTATCCATATTTGTATTTGCCAATAATTTTTCTATTAATGATGACAGTGCCGGAACACTGTCGGATATTGCTTTGAGCTGCTGTTTACTGCAATCTGAAAGCTGCGAAACCGCAATAATCCCATATTGTTTAAATAACTGAACAGATTTATATTGGGGTAAAATTTCAAACAGATACTGGTCATTCCAGCCGCAGAGTGTCACTCCATTTTTCCTTAGT
>CAQOYX010000132.1 GCA_948852375.1 uncultured Clostridia bacterium | reverse complement strand
TTTTATAAATTTTTCCATATATAACCAATCTGGTTCGCCATTTTCAGCAGTTGGAAGAACTATTTTTTCTTTTAAAAATCTTTCGATAGTCATTTTTCTTCCATACATATATTTGTATGAAAAGAAATTAATACATGTTGCTAAAAATATTCCTATATATTTATTCATTTTAAATTTAGGTATTAGAATACCACAATCAGAATTTGCATTAAATCCATATTCATGATAAGAACAATATCCTGTACCAGAACCATTTAGAGAAATTGTTAATGTATTACAGTAGATTGGTTCAACATCTAAAAAATATTGAATACCTTGATAATTTCCATAAGCACTTACTACAGGTATGTTTCCATTAGATAAATCATTTAGATTTCCAATTTTACCTCTCACTAAATTAAATATTTTATTACATTCAAATTCTTTCCAATTATAAATATCCATCATTTTATCTTTAGATGAATTTTTTGTTTTCAACATTTCTACTTTCATTTGATATACCCATTTAGGTATTTCATCTGGAACTTCTATATCTTTTAAATATTTATTTACTTCTCTACCAAAAGCAGTAAATTTAAAACGATTCTCTCTTAATATATAACAATAAAACCATTTCTCTATATCTTTCATTTTTCTATTTTTTGCTCTTAATACATGCACATTTTGAGCAGTTACAAAATCTTCTTTTTGAACAAATGCAGATAAAAGAAATGAACCTCCAAGAGGAACTGTTATATCCCCTTTATTATATATTTTCATATGATTATCAATTGCTACTTTTCCAACAACACCATTATTATTTGAATTTCTAGATACAAAGTTTATTCCATTTTCATCTATTTGTTGCTTACCAAAATCTAGTTTACTGCCTGTATAAACTTCAAATATATCAGATATTTTTTTCATATATTCACCTATCTTTCTGCATTACTAATCAAATAACCTAAGTATTCATTTAATACTTTTTCAAAGTCTTTTTGATTTAACTTTGAATAATCTGTATCCATATATGCTTCTGCTAACCATTCATCATTTGCAGTAACTTCTTTTGTAACTGAAAAGCCTACTTTTGTTTCTCTATTACGATATAATCTTAACCATTCATTTTGTATATCATTCCATAGTCCATTGCCATTTTCATCTACTTTTTCAATACGTCCTAAATTCTTTTTCTTTTTAAATCCATCATCTTTAAAATATCCAAAAAAAGTTTCTTTTAATGGAGCATTTCTATGTCTTATTCCAAGATTAAAAATCATACAGCAAGCTATTGCTGCTGCTCCTGGATGAAACATATCATTTGGTAAAGAAAATACAGCATCTAATGTATGTTCTTGTAACATTAATTCCTTAAATTTTTTTATTTCATTACTTGTACCAATCGCACATGACATAGGTAATAAAACTGCTAACTTTCCAGTTTTCACCTTTGAAGCTATATAATAAACATAATGAAACCCTTTTGATGGATCTTCTTTTGTACTTGATGTCCAAGTTTTTACATATTCAGAATAACAATTTTTCTTTTGGGCATTATATGGCGGATTCATTAATACCACATTAATATTAGCCTCATTTATAAATTCTTCCTTTTCAAAGCAACTTCCTTGTACAACATTCGAGTTGCCATCTCCATGAATTAACATATTAGTAGTAGATAGTCCAAATGCTACTTCATCATATTCTATTCCATATATCTGTTGCCTTTTAACTATGTCTTTTTCTTCTTCTTTATCACAGTCATCCATAGCCTCTGTCAATGCTCTTACTAAAAATGCTCCACTGCCACAACAAGGGTCAAGAACTCTTGAATTTCTATTAATATTTACAACATTACACATGAAATGTACTATATGGTCTGGTGTAAATGCTTGATTTTTATCTGTTTTTCCAACATATTTGTTAAATGTAGTGAAGAATAGATTAAGTAAATCTTGTCCCATTGTACTTTTATCATTTATGTATGGTAATATTTCTTTTTTTATTTTATTTAAAATTCTTATGAATTCATCTGCCGTTAAATCTCTTACATCTTGTGATTCTAGTACTTTAACTTTCAAAATAGTTAATTTCTCAGCTTTGTTTAAATTTTTATCTAATAACTTTGTTAATATATCTTCAATTCCACCAACGATTTGTCTTGTAGTTAATTTTTCAAACGTTAACCCATTTTTTAAAGCAAGTAAACATGTTCCTACAAATTGGCTTCTAATCTTTTCTCCTATTCCACTTTCATGTAATAGCTCATTAAGTTCATATGTGCTTTGAATTACTTTGTTCTTATTATTGGTAACACTAAAAAACATATAACTATATTCATGAAAAGATAATATTGGTTTGTTTTTTATCACATTATTATCAGAAATTGTAGGATTTGAACCATACCACATCAAAGTCCTATTATCTTCTGTATTAGCAATAATAGCTACAATCTTATTCCCTGTCAATTCTTTTTCATAATTTATATAGTGTTGTAGTTGTTCATATATTTCTTTTTTATTCCATTTATCAAAGTTATTTTTAGCTTCTATCAAAACAGATATTTTACTGTCTGCAAATCTAATATCTAAATCTTTATAATTTCTTTTAGCATTTGGTAACATATAATTTTTATAGTTTTTACCAATTTCCTTTAATCCTTGACAATAACTATATTCATCATTTTCTATATTACTTTGCAAGTATTTTCTTCCTACTCTCTCTATGATATCAGCTCTTATCATCTTATTCCTCCTTATATTTATTGAAAAACTAATAAATATATATGTAACAATTTTCTAATAATTTTATTTATCAACATCAGCTTTTAGGGA
>CAQOYX010000131.1 GCA_948852375.1 uncultured Clostridia bacterium | reverse complement strand
ACAGAACTTGAAAAAATATCAGTAAGAAACAATTTTGATATATTAATAAAAACTGATAAAAATATAAGTATATATTCTACAAATAGAGATTTTATATCAACAATAAACAGTATAAATACAATAACATCAATGAATTCAAGTGATAAAAATTTAGTATATAAAGATAACAAAACTTCAATAAGAAGGGTAGAAGACTCTCGGAAATGGGCTAACATTTATATTATTTAGTGCTAACTTAGATAATGGCTATATTTTATACATAAGAATGCCTGTAGCATCAATTCATGAAAGTGTAAAAATATCAAATAAATTCCTATATTTGATAGGAGGATTTACAATAATTATAGGAGGATTGGTAGTATCATTTATTTCTAGAAAATTTACAAGACCAATTTTAGAATTAAATGACATAGCAAATAAAATGGCAAAACTAGATTTTAGTCATAAATATAAAACTCGAGATGCAGAAGATGAATTAAACAATTTAGGAAAGAGCATAAATACAATGAGTGATAAATTAGAAAGGACAATAAACAGGCTAAGAGAATCAAATGTAGAGCTTGAAAAAGATATAGAAGAAAAATCTAAAATAGATGAAATGAGAAAACAGTTTATATCTGATGTATCACATGAATTAAAAACACCAATAGCTTTAATACAGGGATATTCAGAGGGATTAATAGAAAATATAAATACAGATGAAGAAAGTAGAAGTTTTTATGCAAGTGTCATTCTAGATGAAGCAAACAAAATGGATAGATTAGTAAAGCAATTGCTAGAACTTATGAAATTAGAATATGGAAAAAGGGAATTCAATAATGATAAATTTGATATTTGTGAACTAATAAAAGAAACAGTAAGAAAATCACAAGTAATGCTAGAAGAAAATGATATAGAAGTTGAATATGATAAAGAACTATCAGTCTTAGTTAATGCAGATGCTTTCTACATAGAACAAGTAATAACAAATTACTTCACAAATGCTATAAAAAATGTAAAAGAAATAAATAACCAAAAATTAATAAAAATACAAATAAAACCCGATATAGAAAAAAATATAGTAAGAATAAGTGTATTTAATACTGGAGAAAATATAGATGAAGAAAAAATAAACAGAATTTGGAATAGATTTTACAAGATAGATGAATCAAGAAATAGAGAAGATGGAGGAACTGGAATAGGACTATCTTTAGTTAAGGCAATTATGAACAATTATGGAAATTCATATGGTGTTGTCAATAAAGAAAATGGGGTAGAATTTTATTTTGACTTAGAGTTAGCGTATAATTAAACAAAGCTACTATAGAATTTTAAAATTTTAAAAAATTAAATATTTATTGTTTTAAATTTAAACATGTTATGATAGAATACCTTTTATAAAAGGAGGCTTATTTTGATGCAAGAGGAATTAAAAACAGTAAAAGAAATATTTAGTGATTATAAAGAAGATGTAGCTATTAATACATGTAAAATAGAAAAAATAAGTTTGTTTAAGAAAATTAATAAATTGGAAATGAACTTAAGATGCCATGAATATATAAAAACAAAAGAATTATTAGATTTTGAAAGTTATTTAAAATCTAGATTTAACATTGAAAAGATTGAAATAAATACATTTTATGAAGATAATGTTAAACTTCCAAGCATTGAAAGTTCATGGAAAAACATTATAGAATATATGGCTTCTAAATATAGATTAACAAAAGTGATTTTACAAAACAGCAAAGTACAAGTACAAGATAATATTGTAACAGTAACAGTTTTTGTAACTGGAGTAGATTTTTTACTAGCAAGAGGATTTGATAAAACACTAGAGGATATATTAAAAAGTCTATATGGAAAAATATACAAGGTAAAATACATAGAAGAGATACATGAAGAAGAATTACAAAGGATAGAACAAAAATCAAAAATGACAGAAAAATACGAAATTGAAAAAGCAATTAGCCAAGTGCAAAGTGCTATAGAAGAAAAAGAAGAAATTACAACAAAAGATATAAAAGAAGATACTGTAGCAACAGAGCTAGTATCTACTAAAGACGAACTACCACCAGAAGAACAAGAAGAAAAAACACCAGTAATTTTAGGTAGAAATGGCAATATTAAAGATACATTAGTAAAAGTAGCTGATATATCAATAGATAGTGGAAAAATAGCATTAGAGGGAGAAATTATTAATACGGATTCACGTGAATTAAAAAGTGGTAAATTTCTTGTAATGTTTGATTTATATGATGCAACAAGCACAATAACATGTAAAGCATTTGTAGAAGCAGAAAAAGCAAAAAATGTTATAACAAGGCTTGCAGAAGCAAAAGCAGTACGCATCTCTGGAACAGCACAGTTTGACCCATTTGCAAAAGAAATAGGAGTTATTTCAAATGTAATTGTAGAAGTACCAGCTAAAAAGAAACAAGAAAGAATGGATAATGCTGAGGTTCCAAGAGTAGAACTACACATGCATACACAAATGAGTCAAATGGATGGTATTTCATCTGCTACAGATTTAATAAAAAGAGCAATGAAATGGGGATGGAAATCAATTGCAATTACAGACCATGGAGTAGTACAAGCTTTTCCAGAAGCACATAAATTATTAGGAAGAGATAATCCAGATATGAAAATAATTTATGGTGTAGAAGCATACCTTGTACCAGATAAAACACCAAGTGTAAGTTTTTCTAAGAACCAAGATATAGATACAGAATATTGTGTGTTAGATATAGAAACAACAGGACTATCATTTAGAACAGAAAAAATAACAGAACTTGGAGCAGTTATTTATAAAAATGGAGAAGTAGTAAAAGAATTTGAATGTTTT
>CAQOYX010000130.1 GCA_948852375.1 uncultured Clostridia bacterium | reverse complement strand
TTGTAATATTTTATGAAATTGCCCTGAATTTACTAAATAAGATATTTACTTTTATAACAAATAATGGTACAATGAATTAACAAAAGATAAGGAAAGGAAGTAAACAATGGAAGAAATAGATTTAAAAAATATATTTGATATGTTTTGGAACAAAAAAATACATATCATAATAATTTTGCTTATTTTTATTATAATAGGAAGCATATACACATTTAACTTTACAAAACCAATATATAGTTCATCAATAACACTTGTATTAGTATCAGCAGGAGGAAATGATGAAAACAATGAGACAATAACTACAACAGATATTAATGTTAACTCAAAATTAATATCTACATATAGTGAATTAATTAGAAGCAAAAATGTATTAAAAGAAGTTATTTCAAATTTAGGCATAGACATAGAAGAAGATGATTTACGTAATAATGTAAATGTAACTGCAGTAAAAAATGCAGAATTAATTCAAATAACAGTGAAAAATGAGCAACCGCAAGATGCTACTAAAATTGCTAATGAACTTGCAAAAGTCTTTTCTGTAAAAGTAAAAGAAATGTATAATATAAACAATATTCAATTAATTAGTGAAGCAAATGAACCAACTAAGCCAGATAATATTAACCATAAAAAAGATATTGCGTTATTTATATTTGTGGGTATTGGAATAGCATTTATTTATGTACTAGCATTAAATATGTTAGATACAACAATAAAGACAGCAGAAGAAATTGAAAAAGAATATGATTTACCAGTTCTTGCTTCAATACCAGTATATACTGATCAAATAAAGAAAATAAATACAGGAAGGAAACATGGATAATGAAAAATGAATTAATTGTACATAAAGACCCAAAATCTCCAATTTCTGAAACTTTTAGAACATTAAGAACAAACATTCAATTTATAAATAATAAAGAAAAACTAAGAACAATATTACTTACATCAACTCTTCCTGAAGAAGGAAAAAGCTTTGTATCTGCAAATTTAGCTATAACATTTGTACAAGCTGGGAAAAAAGTTATATTAGTAGATGCAGATATGAGAAAAGGACGACAATATTCTATTTTTAATATATCTCCAAGTCCAGGGCTTTCAAATTGTTTATTAGACTTTAGTGAAGAAGATTGTAAAACAAGAATATCAGAATATATTAGGCAAACACCTGTAGAAGGATTAGATGTAATGCCTGCTGGAAATATACCGCCAAACCCTTCAGAATTGCTAGTTTCTGAAACAATGTTAGATATACTTCAAGAGTTAAAGGAAAATTATGATATTGTTATATTAGATGGCCCTCCTGTGCGGACTTGTAACAGATTCTCTTATTTTAACAAGAATAGTAGATTCCACAATTATAGTAACAGCTAGTAATGAAACTAAAAAAGGCAACTTGCATAAAATAATAGATAATATAAAAAATGTAGGTGGAAAACTATCTGGTATTGTACTAAATAAAGTTCCAATATCCAATAAACAATATAAGCAAGAATATTATTACAAAAATGAAGATAAAAGAGGGTAATGAAATCCCATAAAGAGAGATACGAAAGGAATTTTTGAAAAATGATAGATATGCATTCACATATATTACCCAATATAGATGATGGCTCAAATAGTATAGAAGAAACATACAAATTAATACAAGAAGCAAAAGATGCAGGATTCGACGCTATAATTACAACATCTCATTATATGGAGGACAATTTCGAAGTAGCAGAACAAGAACGTATAAAAATAATTGATCATATATATGAAAATTTAAAAACTGAAGATATAAAATTATATATAGGAAATGAAATTTACTTTTCAGATAATATAGAAAAATTATTAGCTACTAATAAAGCATCAACTATTAATAACACAAGTTATGTATTATTTGAAATGCCAATGAATACAAAACCAATAAATTTATATGATGTAGTTTTTAAAATGCTACAACATAAATTAATTCCAATATTAGCACATCCAGAAAGATATACATATGTACATGAAAATCCAAGTTTAATTTGTGATTTAATAGATAAAGGAGTATTAATGCAAGCAAATTATGGAAGTATTATTGGGCAATATGGAACAAATGCACAAATAATAGTAAAGAAATTTTTAAAAAACAATATGATACATTTTTTAGGAACAGATGTACATAGGCAAAATACAATATATACAAAGATGTCAGTAATTTTAGCAATCTTAAAAGAATTAATAGGAGAAGAAAAATTAGAAGTGCTAACTTCAACAAATCCAAAATTAGTTTTAGAAAATAAAGAAATAGACAATATATCAAAACCTCCAGATAAAATAGAAATAAATTTAATTGAAAAATTAGTTATGAAATTTAAAAGAGCTTAAAAAGGGCTCTTTTTTAAGCTTGGAAGCCATACAAGGAACTTCCTTAAAGATTTAACTATTATCTGGTAACTTTCCAATAATTGGGGTTACATAAAGTATTGAGTAAGGCTATAAAATATGATACAATTAAATAGGTGATACAAACATGGATAAGAATGAGAATATAGAATTTAAAAGAATATTTCATATCATAAATACAAAGAAAACATTAATTATAGTCATTTTGATAGCATTTATAATGTTTGGATATATGTATTCATATAATTTTGTAATACCAAAATATAAATCAACTTCTAGTTTATTATTAATTCCTAATAACACTTCAAATAACAGTGTAACAACTCAAGATTTAACATTAAACTCTGGATTAATATCTACATACAGCAATATTGTAAAACAGCCTAGAATATTAAGGAAAGTAATTAACAATTTACAATTAGATATAACAGAAGATGAATTACTAAATGACATACAAGTAAGTATTGTAAAAGATACATATGTAATAAAAATAGAAGTAGAAAACACAGACCCACAAATAGC
>CAQOYX010000129.1 GCA_948852375.1 uncultured Clostridia bacterium | reverse complement strand
TATAAATATAATGGAAAATTAATAGAACAAATATATCCATTAAATGAAAAATCGGTGTTAAATTTAGTATCTAAAATGAATGAAATAAAAGATAAATATTTAGCAAAAACAAATAGAGTTTATTATACAATTGTTCCTGATAAAAATTACTTTGTGGAAGAAAATAATCTAAAATTAGACTATCAGAAAATGGAAGATATAATGAATAATAATTTAAAATGGGCACAATATATTGAAATATTTGATTGTTTGGACTTATCTTGTTATTATAATACTGATTCTCATTGGAAACAGGAAAAATTGCAAAAGGTAGTAGATAGAATTGCAAATAGAATGAGCCTTAAGTTAGATTGTAACTATGAAGAGAAAAAAATAATTAATTTTAGAGGTGTTTATTCTGGTCAATCTATGATTAAAACAGAAATTGATGAAATAAGAATATTAACAAATAAAACAATAGAAGGCTGTACAGTATATAATCATGAAACAAATAAACAAACTAAAATCTATGATATGGATAAGCTAAATGCATTAGATAAATACGATATATTTTTATCAGGTGCTACTGCTTTAATTATAATAGAAAATCCAACTAATAATAATGGTAAAGAGTTAATTGTTTTTAGAGATTCATATGGTAGTAGTTTAATTCCACTATTAGTAAAAGAATATAGCAAAATAACAGTAATTGATACAAGATATATATCGCCAAAGATATTGGGTAATTATGTAGAATTTAATGGTAAAGATATATTATTTGTATATAGTACATCAATTATTAATAATAGTACATCATTTATGATATAGTAAAGTATCAATATGAGTAGTAGTTTATTAAACAAAGTTTCATTTTATGTATATATAGTAAATGATAATAGATGTTCATAGGAATATTAGTAATTAAATGACATTTGCAAATACAAGGAAGAAAGCGACTTTATTTCATTAAAGTCGCTTTTTTATTTATCTTTTGCAATTTCTGCAAATCTTTTTATTTTCATTGTTGTAGTCTTTTCAAATTCATCCTTTTTTATTTCTAGGTTTTTTATTGCTTTGTATGATGTTAGTTTTTTGTTTACTTTTTTTATTTCTTCCCATATAATTTTATGTATTTCTTCTTCAATTAAGTCCTTGCCATGTTTTTCTTCTATTTTTTCATAGTCTGGTATTACTTTTACTGATATAAGTAACTCTTTTGAGCCTTGTTCTTCTTTTCCATATACCATGCATTCTTTTATTTCTTCTATTTCACCTAACATTAACTCTATTTCTTCTGGATAGATGTTCTTTCCGTTTTGGGTTACTATTACATTTTTGCTTCTTCCTGTTATGTATAAGTATCCGTCTTTATCCAAATATCCTATATCTCCTGCATGAAACCATCTATTTCCATCTATTATTTCTATAGCTTCATTTGTTGCTTTTTCATCTTCATAATATCCTATCATTAATGTATCACTTTTTATTAATACTTCGCCTTCTCCTTGTTCATTTGGATCTGCTATTTTAAGTTGTGCACATGTTACAGCTTTTCCGAGCTGAACCTACTTTGGGCTCAAATTCTGGAGTTAATGCAGCAATTGGTGCTGTTTCGGTTAAACCATATCCTTGTAAAAATGATATTCCTATATCTTGTATCCATTTTCCAACTTTTGCATCTATTGGAGCTGCTGCTGATACTATTATTCTTATGTTTCCTCCTAAGTTTTCATATATTTCTTTAAATACTTTTCTTTTTATATCTACATTTACACCTTTTAGTGCATTTGTTAGGTGTATCATTGATTTTACTAGTTTGTCTTTTTTACTTTTCACTATGTTTTCGTTTATTTTTTTATATAAGTTTTCTACTAGTAATGGCACTGCAAGCATTGCTGTTGGTTTTGTTTCTTTTAGGTTTGGCACTATATGCTTTAATCCTTCACATATAGCAATTGATGCCCCTACTGACATTGGTAGTAAAAAACCTATGCTTGATTCGTATGTATGGTGTAATGGTAAAACTGAGAAAAATCTGTCTTTTTCATTTAAGTATACATATGCTGATACTACATTTACGTTTTGGGCAAGATTTTTATTGTTTATCATTACTCCTTTTGCTTGTGATGTTGTTCCTGAGGTAAATATTAAAACTTTAAATTCTTCTGGATCTATTTGTATTCCCATGTAGCTATTATCTCCTTTAGCTATCAGTTCTTTTCCTTTGTTTATTATATAGTTTGCTCCTACATCTTTTCCAGATATTTCATCATCTGAATTCATTTCTAAAAAGTATTCTACTTGTGGTAAGTTGTCTTTTATCTTTTTTATTACTTCTTTTTTCTTTTTTGAATAGATTACAGCACTTGCTTTTGCTCTTTTTACTACATTTTCTATTTCGTTTGCAGGTAGTTCTTTATCCACTGGTACTGCAATTCCTGTTCCACAAAGCATACTCATATATGATACGTACCACTGATATGTATTTTCTCCTATTATAACTACTCTTTTATCTTGTAAACCTAATGTTTTATTCAAACCTGTTCCAAAACCTATTACATCTTGCCTAAATTTCTCATAGGAAATCTCTGTAAATTGGTCTTTATGGTCAAACTTTTCTAACATAAATATTTCCTTTTTATGTTTTGTTGTAGATATATCAAATATTTCTTTTATTGTTTTGTAATTTTTTGGTTCATATTTTATATTTTGTTTTTTTTCACTTTCCTCTTCTATCTTTACTTCTTCTATTTCAGATATTTCTTCCATTTTAAATTTAGGAAATTTGAAATTTGGTATTTTTAATTCATTTAATATGCTCATATATAGTTATCACTCCCTATTTGATTTCTATATTATTATTACACATTTTTTGCTTTTTGTAAATGAGTTTTACGTAAAATACAAGGAGCATTTATACAGATTTATGCTTTTTAAAAGATTTTATTAT
>CAQOYX010000128.1 GCA_948852375.1 uncultured Clostridia bacterium | reverse complement strand
CAAAAAATTTAAAAAACAAAACAATAATTTTGTTAAAAGAAGAAAATATAGATAACCTAAAAAACATTACATTTGAAACAATTATTATAATGTCAAATAATCAAAAAATATTTTTAAAAAAAGATATAGTTAAAAATATAATATCAAAAGCAAAGTATTTAATAATTAATGCAGATGAAGAAATTGACTTAAAATTATTAGAAAATATTAACATAAATGTAATAACATATGGGTTTAATAGTAAGAGTACAATAACAGCTTCTAGTGTAAAAGATGATTGTATTCTACTTTGTATACAAAGAAACATAAAAAATATAAATGAAAAAGAAATAGAACTACAAGAAATTATGGTAGAAAAAACAACAAAATTAGCGACAAGTGTTATTATGGGAATTACTACAATTTTATTGTTGTATGGACAAAAAAATTAAAAAAATGGAAAAATTAAACTTTTTATGTAGACAAAACCAAAAAAAGGTAGTATAATAAAGCTATGTGAATAAAAAGATATTCTAAAATGTAAACATTATGAATAAGATACAATAGAAAAACTAAAAAATAGGGAGGAAGAAAATGAACATAAACTATGATGATAATAACCATTTAGTATTAATGGGAAAAGTAACAAGTGAGAAAAGATTTAGTCACGAAATTTATGGAGAAAGCTTTTACATATTTGACATGGAGGTAGCACGTTTAAGTCAAGCACAAGATATTATTCCAGTAACAATTTCTGAAAGGCTAATTCCAGATGGAGTACTAGAAATAGGAAAAAAGGTGTTAATTAAAGGTCAATTTAGATCATATAACAGTTATGAAAATGAAAGAAATAAGCTAATACTAACAGTATTTGCAAAAGACATTTTCTTTGAAGATGAAATTGAAAACGGATTAAATAACGAAGAAAGTAAAGAAATAGTATCAAATGAAGTAATATTAACAGGATTTATATGTAAAAAGCCAATATATCGTCAAACACCATTTGGACGTGAAATTGCAGATTTATTACTAGCTGTAAACAGAGCTTATAATAAATCAGATTACATTCCAGCAATAGCATGGGGAAGAACAGCAAGATTTTGCCAAAATTTAGAAGTTGGAGCAGAAGTAAGAGTAACAGGTAGAGTTCAATCTAGAACTTATGAAAAGAAATATGAAGATGGAACTAGTCAAACAAAAGTAGCATATGAGGTTTCAATTGGTAGTTTAGAAGTAATAAATCAAAAAGAGAATTCTATTGAAGAAAAACAAGAAGAGGCTATGTAGAAAGTGTGTAAGAAAAATAATATATTACAAAAAGCAACCTATTATTGATTGTAAGAATAGGTTGCTTTTTGTATAGAATATGTAATTATATAACTAAGTTACATTTACGTTTAGAACGACGATTTCGTAGTTCAAGACCAGCTCCATGTCTCAAAGCGTATTTTGCCAAAAAATCAGCTTTTTGTATCTCGTATGGAGTTGTTAATTCTCTTGCTACAAAAGTTTCAATAAGTCACCTGTTGTATGCTCCATTTTATCCCTTCTGCCATTTGGCATAAATCTTATTTATTACAAATAAGATTTTGAAAATAAGTTAATAGTTACATTTTATTATACTTTGAAATATTAAAAAAAGTAATAATACTCACAAAAGAATCTCATAGGACATATAATAAATATCATATAATTAAGTGGGAGGTAGCTTATGTTAGATGGAAAATATAGTTCTTCATTAAATACACCAATGGGTGCAATTAATGGAAATATTACATTAATGAGTAATGGAAATAATGTACAAGGGATAATAGAAACAATGGGGATGAAAAATAGTTTTAGTGGAATGAAAACTAAAGAAAACGAGTGTACATTTAAAGGAAATTTTAATACACCAATTGGAGCAATGCAGTATACAGCCATATGTGTAGTAAATGGTAATACACTGGAATTAATGGCAAATACGAATAAGGGAAACTTTAAATTAGTTGGAAAACGTATATAATTCTATGCTCAATATAAGGTCGCAATATTATGCAAAATGTTGTATAATATTATTCAAGAAAGTTTTTTTATAACTTAATTCATATAATCACTAATTAGTGGAGGAAGCATTCTATGGACTTTTTAGTTTAACATATATAACAAGAAATCAACAATAAAAGAAAATGGAGGAATTATTATAGACGATGGAAAAATGATGGACAATTTAAGGACAGCATTTGATATTATCACTGTAATATCTATGGCTATCACTACGATATTTATGATTATTACTGTGGTATTACGGATGGTGGCAACTAATGTATTATTATGGTATGAATTTTGTGTAGCTATATTGTACTATTAGTTACTGTTGACATGATTTTGGATATAATGTTAAAAGACAGTAAAGAAATTACTAAACATGGCTTTTGGTATGTAATGTGGTTAGTCAATTTAATTGTGTTTAAAGTTGTTTTAGATAATTTTATCATCTAAAAAAGAAGATTATTTCTTTTTTTTGTAATGGAACAGGGAGCAAATAAGCTTCCTGTTCCATTGCAGTTATATATTCTATATCAAATTTTTCTCTTTTTCTTTCTTTATGTTTAAGTTGATTTACTGATTAATGTCAAATTGCATTGTAACACCTACAAGACTGTTTTGCTATCACTAAAAAAGTCTTTGGATGGTATACATATTTACCTAAAAAATACAAACCTTTTTAAATTTCTTGAAATAATTGTTTTTATACTAATTTTATGATATAAATAAGTAAAATAGAGATTAAAAAAATGATTTTAATAGCATAAGGTATTTAAAGGAGAGCAATATGTTAAAGGATAAAAAAGTAATTATATTTGATATGGATGGAACATTAATTGATTCAATAGGGATATGGAATGAAATAGATAAAGAACTAATAAAAATAGTAGGAAATGGTAATATTGATAATGTAGATATAGGAAGGCAAAGAGATGAAAAATTAAAAGAATATAGTAAATGTGAAGATGCTTATTTAGAG
>CAQOYX010000127.1 GCA_948852375.1 uncultured Clostridia bacterium | reverse complement strand
AGGAACATTTTTAGCAAGTAATAAACTAGCACAAGAATGTCTTAAATCGTGAAAACGAATATGTCTTAAATTCTGTTTTTTTAGTAGTAATGAAAAATGATCAGTTATATATTCTGGTCTAAATATTTTGCCAATGCTATCTACAAAAATATAATCTTTATATTCTTTCATATAACTATTTCCACATAATTTTTTATTGCTTTCAATTTTCTTCTTGTGTTCAAGTAAAGCATCTTTAATTTCTTGAATTAAAGGTAAAGACCTATAACTTGATTTGTTTTTAGTTTTGTCTTTTAAAAGCAATGTTCGTTTATCATCTACAATAGCCTCAATGACTTTATGTTTAATTGTTATTGTATTTGCCGTCAAGTCAAAAGCAGACCATTTTAAACCTAAAACTTCACTTCTTCTTAATCTATAAAAACTTGCAATTAGTATTACTAATTCTAATGGATCATTTTTAGATTTCTCAAAAAGTAATTGTAATTCTTCTAAAGTATAGTGGTCGCCAATAAATTGATTTTTCTTTGGTCTTTCAATTTTGTTTCTATTGTCAGTTTTTACAACCTTTGAAACATAAGGACAGCTTTTTCCAACTATTTTAGCAATTTCATTTTGTTTTAGATGTTCATTATAATATAAGTCTAAAATCTGTTCTTTAGTATTCAATTTTTCTTTTTCCTCCTTCACTTTGTTACGTATTAAGAAAATGTAGTTAAGCATAGCTTAAACATTTTCTTAATTCTTTGGTTAATTTTTTGTTTGCAAGATTTTAAATACAATTCGCCTATTGACATTTGTTATTAATTGTTGTATTATTATATTGTAAAAAATCTTACATAGAAATTTCATATTGTTATTATACGATCATAATTTATATTTGTCAATACAATTTTAAATATTTTATTAAAATTTTTTACAAAAAACGAAGGAGATAAAAAATGAGAGAATTACCTCGCCATCTTGTTTTAGAAGATTTTTATATATGGTTTAATATGAAAGATAAAGAAGAATATTATGCAACACCACTATATTTATATAATGTATTAAGAAAAGATACAGACAAAGAAAATGATGAAGAAAAAAAGAAAGATGAAACAAGAATATATTTAGAGTTAGAAAAAGATATTTCAAAAACAAAATTAAATAAGAAAAAAGAAGTTATTAGACAACCTTCAACTATTTATATTCATTATGCAGAAAGTATAGGCTTATTGTTAATAAATTTTTTAAATGCTGACTTTTCATCTTTTGAATCTGCATATAATACTTTCTTTTATGCTTATGGTTTTGAATTAATAAAAGAATATACACCTTACATATATTCAAAAACTGATGAATACATAACAGACGTAGAGTTTATGAAAATGTTAGAAGATATTTATAACACAAGCCTAAATGATTTATTAGAATGGCAAGATAATTTCAAGAAATGTGTAGATTTTGTATATAACTTAAATGGAAATGAAGAATTAAAAGAACATAATACATATTCAAAATTTGTTGCTTATACAATTAAACACAACGAACTTTATACATATTCACAAGATGTAGAGGTTATATTAGATAATTATATAAACATACATAACCATCATCATAATGAAACTTTAGAACATTTAATAAAAGGTATTGAAGAAAAAAATCCAAATTTAGAATTACACAATGTTTATACAAGTAGCAAACTAACAAGTATTTGTTTTACTATATTAGATCAACTTGTAAGACAAGAAAATCTGTCAATTAAAACTTGTCAAATTTGTGGTAGATATTTTATACCAACCTTTAGACAAAATGAAATTTATTGTGATTTAAAAAATGTTGATGGTAGTGCAACTTGTAGAGATAAAGGTGCAAGTGAAACTTATAAAAAGAGTCTTGAAAGTAATCCTGCATTATTACTTTATAGAAGAACATATCAGCAAAAGGTTATGACAGTATATAGAAACAAAGAAAATAAGCAATTAAAGAAAGATTTTGATAAGTGGAAAAAAGAGGCACAAGAAAAAATTAAATTATTCAAAAAAGGTAAACTAGATGAAGATACTTTGTATAATTGGATGATTGAAAATAAGTAAATTTTAGAAAATCTGTTAAAGTAAGTTGAATTTTAGTAGATTTTTTATTATAATAGAAACATCCTTTTCAAAGGAAATCTTTGAGGAAGGAGGTGCAACGTAGTGTCTTCATATGAATTAATCTGGCGATTAATCGTATTATTACTATTAAGTAATGACAATGATGAAAGCCAAGAAAAAAACAAAGAATAATCTTTGTAGCAGGGACTGCGACCCTGCTTTTTCTATTATATTTAAAAATAAAAAAGGAGATATATCTGCGAAATATATCTCGTGCAATTTCGTGTCTTCAAACGAATTTGCTAGCTAATGTTATTATAACATCAATTATATTATATGTCAAACGATTTTTTAAAATTCACATTTAACTCATTTTTTAAAATTTATTTTTTATATCTTTTAGTAAATCATTAACATCTATTCCTAGAACATAAGCAATATCAAATAATTCATAATCTTTTACAGTTCTTTTATTATTTTCAATATCATATAAACTTTGCTTATGAATACTAATTTCCATTAACTCTAATGTTGCAGATAGTTTTTCTATCATATCATCTTTAGGCTTAATAATTTCATTTTCTACTTTTTCTCTATTCAGTTTTATTAGTTTTATATTATTTATATCTGGAGTCTCTGGTAATTCTAGTTTCATATTATCTAATACCTTTTTAGTATTTTCAAAATTAGTCAATTTCTTTAAATCTTCGATTTTTTCGTGTTTTGCACCAGTTTCTTCTACTGGTAAACCTCGTTCTAAATCAAAGCCTTTTGAAGTTATATATTTGTGAAAAGCATTTTGTAACCCTCTGTAACTATCTCTACCTTTCCAAAAATCTCTACAACATATTTTATCAATTTCATTTCTGTAAAATATTAAAATGTCATAATATAGGTTTACAATAGATATGTCACACCTAATATAGAAAATAAAAATAGGA
>CAQOYX010000126.1 GCA_948852375.1 uncultured Clostridia bacterium | reverse complement strand
TATAATAATTAATTTCATTGTTTTGTACGAAAATTTCATATATTTTCTTATAAGTCTGGTTAATTTCTTTAAAATATTTTAACGAGCAGTTTTTAGACCTTGAATTTGGTACATTCCTATATAAATAAATAACATTAGGTATATATACACCTCTTCTAGCTTTCATATAACATACTGCTGTAAAATAATCATCTTCTGCTATTGTATGTATTTTGAATGTTATATCATTTTCTTTTAAAAACTGCATTCTATATATTTTATTACATGACATTGAATTCATTACAAAAAATGATTTTTGTATATCATATTTATTTAGCTCAAATTCTTGATACTTGTCTATATCAAATGCTGGCTTTTCATATTTTTTTCCATTTTCATCTGTTAATTGATAATTTGCTGTTACATAATCGGCTTTTGTTCTTTCTATAGCTTCATACATGACTTTGCATGCATTCTTTTCAAGACAATCACTAGCATCTACAAACATTACATATTTACCTGTTGCTTTTTTTAAACCTAAATTTCTAGCTTCTGCTACTCCTCCATTTTCTTTGTTTATAACAATTATGCGTTCGTCCTTTCTTGCATATTTTTCGCATATTTCTTTTGATGTATCTGTTGAACCATCATTTATTAATATCATTTCTATATTTTTATAAGATTGGTTTAACATAGATAATATAGTATCCTCCAAATATTTTTCTTGATTATATACTGGTACTATTATTGATATTTTCGATTCCATGATACCGTCCCTTTCTCCTTTTATCATAATATCATATACACATTTCCATTATTATATCATATCACATTTTTTTCCGCAAATACTAACACAAAAAATTAAGAAATAAGTTTAGTTTCCTTATTTCTTCACTCGTTAATATTTAGTTTAATTTTATATGTATATCTATATTAGGTTACATACCATGCACCCTATATAATGCTATTTTATATTATCAATTATACCTATTCATTGCTGTATCTATTCCATTTTTTATTATTTCTTCTATTGCCTCACTTGCTTTTTCTACTCCTTTTTGAAGTATTTCGTATTCTTCATCTTGAATATGACCTATTACATAGTTTATAGCATCATTTTTATAAATTGGTGTTCCGATTCCTACTCTAATTCGCGGAAATTCTGTTGTGCCCAATTCTAAGACTACTGATTTCATCCCATTATGGCTTCCTGGACCACCTTTTTTTCTTATTTTTACTATTCCTTTTTCGATGTCCATATCATCATAAATTATAATTAGTTCTTCTTTTTGTATTTTATAGAAATTAACAAATTCTCGTATTGCTGTTCCTGAGAGGTTCATATAGGTTTGTGGTTTTACTAAAATTATTTTTTTATCATCTATATTTCTCATTCCATAAATGGAATTAAATTTTGTTTTGTTCATTTCTATGTTTAATTTATTTGCTATTTTATTAATTGTATCAAATCCCATATTATGTCTTGTTCTTGCATAGTCGCTTTCAGGATTTCCAAGTCCTACTATTAAATACATATTTTACCTCTTTGTTTTATTTTCTTTTCCTATTTTACATTGTTTTTTGTTAAAATACAAGTAATATGTGTGAATTTTTATTAAAATAATATGGATAATACCCAGTTTGCTAAATGCTTAACTGGGTATAAAACCAGAGATTACGTAATTTATATGCCTTACCATTTTCTAATTCCCTCCACATGTAAAAAGCGTTCTTTTATATAGTTATAACTTGAAACTTTTCTGTAATATGTGTCAAATGTATGTGCCCCCACAAATATGTTTTCTAAATTATTTCCTAGTTTTTCTACTATAATTAAACTATGTCCAAATGTTTCTCCATTAAATGATAATTGTATAATATCTCCTACTTCTAGTTCTTCTATTTTTGCAAGTTTCGCAAATGGTCCTACTGATTTATTTTTTAATAAAAAGTCACTTAAAAATTCAACTCCTGTCCATGATGGACTTTTGTCGTTTGCATTATTATAATACCAGCCGTTTTTAGTATAGTTCATTATTTTTGAACCACTAAATAGGCATTGTGATATGAAATTTGTGCAATCTCCTCCGTATTTTATCATAGTTATAATAGGCTGGATTTCTTTGATATGCCCATTTTTGTGCATATTCTTTTGCTAATTTTCTGTTATATTCTAAAACCTGCATAAAAACACCTCTATATTATTCTATAAAAATAATATAAAGGTGTTCATAATTTAATTTTATTCATTATTAAAAATAACTTTTCTCCAAATACCATTCGTCAATTTTCAACAACTGATTTTGTGCTCCTTCTTTTATTTGAAGTAATTTTTTTTCCTCTACTTTTTTAAAATCCGCCAATTCAAATTTTGTATTTTCTTCTAAACTTTCTATTTTACTATATCTCTCTATTAATGATAAATCTTGTATAACATTATCTATTTTCTTACTATAAGATAATAGATACATCTTTTGATTAAGTGCAATTGAAAGTACTGTTGCATGAAATCTACAGCAAACCATATATTCTATGCTTTTATATATATTTATAAATTCTTTAATATTTCCATCATAATGTACTATTCTTAATTTATTTCTGTATTTTATTGGAATATGTTTTTTTATAATTTCTATTGTTCTTTCATCATTTTCTTCTTTACAAAAAGAAAATAAGTATACTATTTTGCCTTGTTGTATATAGTCTATAATATTTTGAATCATACATTTTAT
Source organism: uncultured Clostridia bacterium (assembly GCA_948852375.1). Next base: position 558 of record CAQOYX010000126.1, on the reverse strand, counting down.
ATATGTTTTTTCATATTGGCGTAATTTTTCTCTAATACTCATATCAATAACTGAAATTCCTATTGTATCTTTTTTTATATTACTTTCATTAATATTTTCAAAATTAAAAATCAAATCTGGTGCATATCTTACTGTTGGTATATCTTTAAATAATTCATATGAATACATATCTCTAAAACAAATATCTTTACAATATTTATATGTATCTCTTGCTAAATCAAAGTATTCTTGTGTTTTATATGGTCCGAAATTTGAACTTATATAAAAGAAAGGTATTTTTTTTTCATAGCACTTTTTTATAAAGTTATTACATTGACTGTCTAAATTATATACTTTTCCACCTTCCATAAATATAGAGCCACCAATATATATATATGCATTATATTCTTCTGGTGTCCTGTTATCAAAATTTTCTTTGCCATTTTCTATAATTGTAATATTTTTATATTCTTTAAACGCTTTTGCAAACACTATATCTTTAATTTCAATATAGAAATCTATGTCTTTATACTTTTCTAATAAAGTAATAATAAATAAATCATCCCCTACATTTGTTCT
>CAQOYX010000125.1:1372-3418 GCA_948852375.1 uncultured Clostridia bacterium | reverse complement strand
GTGTAGGAATTACAAAAGCTTATACTTTGGTAAATGACAATATTATTCCTTCGAAGAAAATTGGAAGAGAATATAAAATTCCAAAAGTAATGATAATCAATTACTTAACAAACACAAAATAATTTATTTACCAAATTTACTTTAATATCTAAAACTAATGATTCATGTTAAAGTAAATTGGCTGTTATAAGGAAAGGAGATTGTAGATGGTTAAAGTAACAGCAACAATTTACAAGAGAAGCAAAAACTGGGTGGCACTACTTTATATAGTAGATGGTATTAATCCACCTCGTAGGAAATCAGTAACAACTGATATTCCTATTACAAAATCTGAGAAGACAGCACGAAAAGGTGCTGAAGAAATTAGAAGAAGTTATGAAGAAGAACTAAACAATAATTTGAAAGTAACCCAAATGGCACAAAATTCTAACAATAGTATTTTATAAAGAAAAATAAATATAATGCTACAATATTAAATAGTGAACAATTAGGAAAACTTATTGAAGTAATAAAAGATACTTATATTTATATTCCAGTTATGATAGCAATATCTACTGGAATGCGTAGGGGGTGAAGTCTTAGGTTTAACGTGGGAAAATATAGATTTAGAGAATGCAACATTACAAGTCGTACAAGCAATTTACCCAACCCAAAATGGTTTGGTAGTTTTACCACCTAAAACCAAAACTAGTATTAGAAAGATTAGCTTACCACCAACACTTGTTGCAATTTTGAAAGAGCATAAGAATAATTGTAAAAATGATAATAACTATGTTTGTACATTAGAAGACGGAAATTTGGTAAGTCCTAGTAGTTTAAATCATAAGTTTAAACAAATATTAAAAGATAACAATTTACAAGTATACGTTTTCATGATTTAAGACATTCACATGCTTCCTTATTATTAAGTCAAGGGGTACAAGCAAAAGTTATTTCGGAAAGATTAGGACATAGCAATATAAACATTACAATGGATTTATATTCACATATTTATGAGTCAACCAATATTGAAGTAGCAAATAATTTTGACGTATTCTTAAAAACAAGTTAATAATTGGATTAGCAAAAGATTAGCAAATTAGAAAAAATGCACAAAAAAATTAGAGAGTAAAAATCGATAAACTCTTACTCTCTAATGGTGCCGTTGGCGTAGTTATCTACAACTTTTCGGCTCTCTTGACGATTAATACAAATATCAATCAATTTATTAAAGTATATCATAATTTTTATAAATTGCAACAGAATTATCTATGTTTCTAAATATTTTATAATATTATTAATTGTTCTAATTGTAAAAAAGTAATGGCTTCACACTTTGGGTGTGAAGCCTACTGGTCTTTTTAATTCCAAAAATCATCTGGCATTTTTTCAAATTGCGATAAATCCAAATGTTCAATCTCATATTTAGGAAAAGCAAATTGTAACACAATTTCATACGGAAAGGCTGGTAACATTTTTATATGAATATTATCTGCTGATTCTTCTGGAAAATCTTTCTGAATCTCCTCGAACAACATATTCACTAAATTAACTGTCTGACAAGAATACGACCAATTATAATAAGCAAAAATTAAATGATCGCCATCCTCTTTATATAGCCTCCGAACATTTTTGTAAGCACTCCATTCTGCCATTATGATTACCTCCTTTAAATTATTTAAAAGATTTCGCTGACTTGACCATTGTCAACATTAAAAATATAATAGTAAATTATTATTTTTACTAGAACCAGTATACCATATTTTTATGTGAATTTCAACAGATTTTAGGCTATATATTACAAATTATAGTGTATTTAATAGATAAAAGCATGGCAATTTTATGTAAAATTTGATATAATTTTATTAATTTCATAAGCATAAGGAAGAAATTACTATGGACGTTATCAAAATCTCACATCATCGGGAGGAGTTCTTATTCAATGGAAGAGCTTATATGTCAATAAATAACTCGGCAGAAAGGCTCTTTGAGCTGGAGAAAGAACTTGAAACTATCTTACATATTCCAACTGGAAGCTATGTATGATTTTCATAAACATCGTGGCTT
>CAQOYX010000125.1:0-1362 GCA_948852375.1 uncultured Clostridia bacterium | reverse complement strand
CCCTGCCAATACGGTATCAGTAGTTGCACAACTTGAGATTGGAGACTGCTGTTTAGTTAGTACAAAAGTAGCTGATGCCAAGATAAAAAGGCTCTCAAAATCTTTCTGCAATATTGAATGGATTCAGTAGTAGGTTATTCTCCCTTTTCTAATGTACAGTTACTTTAGAAAAGAATAGGCTCGCATAGAAATATGTGAGCCTTATTCTTTCAATTATTATTCAATACTATCAAACAAATACAAAGCAATTTTATTTCTATAGTTTGTTCCATTTCCATAAGTTTTGCCATAGTAAAATTTATAATAAAATATCTACTTTGTCCAAAATTTATTAGAGTAGTTCGATATTCCTCATCAATTTTTCTTAAATGTGTATCGAATTTATTATACATTTCTTTTCTATCATAGTCTAAAGTAAGCCATTGGCTATCATTCATACATATTGCAAGTCTTAACTTGTCCTTTATATTCATATCTTTAATTATATTTATTACATTTTCAACTTTATCTTCTTCCATAACTTTTTCCTCCTTTTAAAATCTAGTATCATTATTTTTCTTTTTACTCTTTGTTTGCTTGTCTTCATCTGGTATAGTTACTCTTCTAGCAATATCATTTGCAATTTCATTATCATTGTTGTCAAATATACCATTTTTATATAAGTCATTACTAACAATTTTATAGTTATTATCTTTGTCATAACAAATTCTTTTGTGAAAGTGGCTCATAATATTATGCCAAAAGCCTTTAAATTTCTGTAATTCTTGTTTTAATTTTTCTTTTTCAGCTTGTAATCTGCCTATAATCTTGTCTTTACTAGTAATTCCTTTTTCAAACTGCCAATTTCATTATCTTTTAGTTCTATTTCATATTTAAGTGAACGATTTTCTTTTTCTATCTCAAAAGCAGAATGTTCAAAATCTTTAATTGCCATATTTAAGTCATTTACACTTCTAACTGTCTGGGTTATATCTTTTACATCTTTTGTATAATTTTTTAATTTCTGGACATCCTCGTTTGAAATAAGCATATTATTTTTATTTAGTTTAGATGATTTTAGATTATCCAATATTTCGGTTATCTTAGCACTCTTATTATCAAGTGTTTTTGTTTGCTTATTAGCTTCAGTTAGTTTTTGTTCTTTTTGTTTTAGTTGTTTTTTGATTTCTCGATAATCTCCCATATCTTTAATGTCTATGTCTCGATTTCTACCTTTTTTCTTTTGCTTTAATAATGAATTTTCACAATAGACTTTATTATAAGATTTTATACAACAAATCCTCATTTCATCTTGTATTTTTTTTAGAGATTCTTTCGTAAAAACTTTTGACTTGGCAGGTTGCTTTCTCATACCTCTTTTAT
>CAQOYX010000124.1 GCA_948852375.1 uncultured Clostridia bacterium | reverse complement strand
GTATAAAACTAGAAGTTAGTAAAAACTGATTTCTAGTTATTTTTTTATGCAATTTTCTTAAAAATTATACCTTTTCAAATTTACAATAGAAAATACATTATGAAAAAATTTTCCGACTTTTTACAAAAACGGTGACATGTACCTAGTAGAGAGATTTTAAAAAATTTTCAAAAAAACATTACATTTTGAATAGTAATTTGGAATTTATCTAGTAGACAGATAAATTTAGTAATAAAAAATCATTAAAATTAATAAACTTTAACAAACGAAAAAGAAAGGTATATAAGGTTTGGACGAAAAAAGTAAAATTATAGAGTACTTATTAAATAAAAAAGATCCATATACAATAAAAATGGATAATATGAATATAGAGATGACATATTCTAAAAGTAATAAAACTTTTGGAGAGTGTATGTTAAATATTTTAAAACAAAAAATAGGAAAGTAAAATTGATTTGCAATTTTATATTGCTGAAACTGTAACAAATAAATTTTAACAGTTTCAGCAAAAAAGGGATAACATTCTTATTGAGTATGTTACACTATTAAAAGAAGGGAGGTAAAAATATTGGCTGGAAGAAAATCAAAATATTCTTCAGAAAATTCAAATACAAAAGTAACTAAAATATGGTCAGTTGCAGTATATATAAGACTTTCACAAGAAGATAGTGACAATGGAAAAGATAAGACTGAAAGTAACAGTATAACAAGCCAAAAGGCATTAATAAATGAATTTATTGAAGAACATGATGGTTTGACTGTTTATGATACTTATGTTGATGATGGTTATACAGGAACGGACTTTAATAGACCTGGATTTCAAAGATTATTAGAAGATATGAGAAAAGGAAATATTAATTGTGTTCTAGTTAAAGACTTATCAAGACTTGGAAGAAACTATATAGAAGTTGGAAATTACATAGAGCAAATATTTCCATTATTTAATATTAGGTTTATTGCTATAAATGATAGTGTAGATAGTTTTAAAAATCCTACCAGTACAAATACAATATTAGTACCATTTAAGAATTTAATAAATGATGAATATTGTAGAGATACATCAATAAAAATAAGAACAGCATTAAATGGAAGAAAAAAGAAACGGAGAATTTGTAGGAGCATTTCCATCTTATGGGTATATAAAAAATCCAGAAGATAATCATAAGTTAATGATTGACAAAGAATCAGCTGAAATTGTAAGGAAAATTTTTGAGTGGAAAGTAAATGAAAGTTTAGGAAATTTAAGTATATGTCATAGACTAAATGATATGGGGATTTTAAATCCAACAGGTTATAAAAAGAAAAGGTTAAATCAAAATTATAATAATTCACAAATATTGCAAGAAGATTATTCATGGTGTCCATCAACAGTTAGAAATATATTAAAAAATGATATTTATATAGGAAATATTACACAAGGTAAAAGGAGAGTAAAAAGTTATAAAGTTCACAAAGTAGAACAAGTGCCAGAAGAGGAATGGATTACAGTAGAAAATATGCATGAACCTATTATAGAAAGAGAGTTATTTGATAAAGCACAAAATATGAGAAAAGTAGATACAAGAGTACAAGATAGCGGGGAAATAAGTGTGTGGGCAGGAATATTAAAATGTGCAGATTGTGGGCGAGCAATGCACAAAAAGTACTGTAAAAATAAAAGAGGTACAATATACGAATATTACATATGTGGTACATACAGAAAAAAGTCAAACAAGTTATGCACAAAACATACTCTAAAAGTGGGAGAATTGGAAAAAGCAATATTGGAGTCTATTAAATTGCATATAAATTTACTTGTTGATAGTGAAAAATTATTAAAACAAATAAACAAATCCAATACTAAAAAGTTAGCAAATGAGAATATGGAAAATATAAAACAAGCTAAAGAAAAAGAAATAGAAAAAATAAGTAGTCTAAAAAGATGTTTGTATGAAGATTGGAAAAATAAGTATATAACAAAAGAAGAATATTTAGAGTATAAACAAAAATATGAACAAGACATTGAAAAAATAAAGGAAATTATTAGCAATTTAGATAAACAAAAAGAAAAACAAGAAGAAGTTATAAATGGAAATAGCTTATGGATAGAAAATTTTAAAGCACATAGAAATATAAATAAATTAGACAGAGACATTATAACAGAATTAATTGATTACATAGAAGTGCATGAGAACAAAAAGATAACCATTCATTTTAAATTTATGGATGAATTAGATAAAATTTTAGAAAACATGGAAAAAGAGTGTGTGAAATTACAAGACACTCTTCTACAGAAAAATTAAGCCGATAAGTAAGCATAATCAAATGCAACTGCATGGAAACAACTAAGAACAAGTTCCATGATGTCATTGCCATCTTTGTTACAATTTATGCCTTATCTGTGAATTTATCAACAGTTACAGTAAGAGCATAATTGTATCCGTACATAGTAAGTGCAAAGTCGAAGTCAAAGTACGTTTTTCCATTTCTGGAATAGTGACTAACTCTGAAGAATGCAATATACAAGACGCAGGCATACTTTCTAATAATGTCCATGCGGAATTACGGTAACGTTCAACTTTTGACTCATATTTTTCTTCCTTTGGCAATCGCCAGTCAGTATTGTATAAATACATAACATCTAATTATGTAATAACTAAAAAATATTATGTCAAATTAAATATCGACAAAATATACCAAGGAGGTGCGTAGGTAATTTTAACAACACACAGTAAAACTACCCAAAAATCAATAATGGTATAAACTATTAAATCAATGGAAAGTAATGTAAAAGTTGCTTTTTCTTTTATTTGATTTAGTAATATTAAAGTGATATACTAATATATAGAAATAATAATTTGGAGGTATAAAATGATTATTGGATATAGAAGAGCTCAGAAAACAGATATAGATGATTTAGTAGAATTAAGAATAAAATTAAATTATTATGATATGAAAGAAGATAATATCACTGAAGTTAATAATGAAAGACAGTTAAGAGATACTATAAAAAAAGTTTTCGAAAAAGAATTAAATAAGACAATATATTTTTATATTGCTTCAGATGAAAAAGAAAATAAAGTAGTAGCTGGAGGAGCAATAATAATCCAACAATTAATTCCATTTTCTACTATTCCAAATGGTAAAGTAGGTTTTATTACAAGTGTTTATACTAATGAAAAATATAGACACATAGGAATTCAAAAAAATATTATGAAGATGATGATAGAATGTGCAAGATATCATCATTGTCAAAGAATAGAATTAAATGCTACTAATCCTAATGCTGTAAAATTATATGAGTCATATGGATTTAAAAAAATGGATTTTAAATACCGATTAGAATTATTGTAATAATATATTGAAAAGAAAAATTGTTATATTTTATAAAAGAGTATATCAATTTTTTATACTAATTTATAAATAATTATAACAAAAATAATTTTTTTATCAAGAAATATAAAAATTTTCAAATAAAAGG
>CAQOYX010000123.1 GCA_948852375.1 uncultured Clostridia bacterium | reverse complement strand
TATTTTCTTTTGTATTTTCATTATTTTTCCTTTCTTTTGAAATTATGAATATATTAATATATTTATTATTATACTTATTTCCAATTTTATGGTAATATTTTAACTACTGCTTCTAATAATGCTGAAATAATAGGTATTGATATGGCTATTATGATAACCTTTCCTCCAAGGTCTACTTTACTTGCAATAGCTGTTTCTCCCACATCTTTACATATACTTACTGCAAATTCTGTTAAAAATGCGATTCCTGTAATTTTTATCAGTATTGCAAGAAATTCTCCATTTACTTTTGTTTTATTTGAAATATTTTCTAATATTGTAATTATTCCTCCTAATTTTCCTACACTCATAAGTAATATTATAGTTCCTGCAAGAATTGATACATACATTGCAAATTCAGGCTTGTATTGTTTTAATATGACAATGATGATTACTGCTAAAAATGCAATTCCTATTATTTTTATAATATCCATCAAATATGCATCCCCTCAATTATTGTATCTTTTGCAATCCGCTTCCATGAGTAATATATTTTATTTTCTTCATTTCGGTTTCCCAACGCTCACGGGTATTCCCCCGCCTCACGGCTGTCCAGCCTCCATTACGAAAATAAAATATATTACTTCACTCACGCTACATACTTCTATAAATTAAATAATGTTCTAACAGAGTCAAATAATGTACTAATCTCTTTTATTACCATTGTAAGAACAATTACAAGTCCTGCAAGAGTTGTCATCATAGCTTGATCTTCTCTTCCTGCTCTTACTAAAACTTGATGTAATACTGCAACTAAAATTCCAATTGCTGCTATTTTAAAAAGCAAATTAATATCCATTTTTCTTACATTCCTTTCTTTTGTAATCTGTGTAAAGGTAATTTTGGTCTAAGTATTTATATGTATTATATTAGAATAATAACAAGAGCAAGTCCTGAAATTACTCCGTAGTGTTTTATATAATTTTTCATTTTTTTCGTATTCTTTTTCAGCTTTTTGTATTTGTGTTTCAATAAATTTGTCAGTCAATTCTATTTGTTTTATTTGGCCTTCTATATCAGTTTTTCCCAAAAGCTTTCCTAGCCCTTTTATTACATCTAAATCTTCTTTTGTCATATTTGTTCTTGAAGAATCCACTGCTTGTATCCATGCTTCTTTTGCAGTTACATCTTTCATTTTTTTGCTGGCATTTTTAAATATGTTAGATATGTTATAAATAAAATTTTCAGAAATTTCGAAAAATATGTCTGGTACTGTTTCATATGTATATTTTATTTTTGTTTCAAATATATTTAATGCTTTTTTCATTTCTTTTAATTCTATAACTCTGTTTTTGAATTTTGCTGAAATCATTATTCCTGCATACGAACTAAGGATTAATATTGTTATTAAAATTACTGCTTTTATGATTCCCATATGTAACCCCCTTATACATTATATTCAGCTTGTACTACTTTTAGAACTAAAATTTTTATGCTAACATGTATTCTAAATTCATTTTGTTTAAATTGTAAACTTTATCAATCTCTCCTTTTCTCTTTTCATCAAGAAAAATTAACCTTTCAAATATGTGTGCATTTATCAACTTACATATTTCTGGATTTAACTTTATATCTTCCATATTTTTTCCATGAACAGTAAAAATACCCTTTATACCACAGCACACTGCATAATTAATGGCTTCCACATCATTTTTATTTCCTATTTCATCTGCTACTATAACTTGTGGAGACATAGAACGAATTACCATCCTCATCCCCATCCATTTTGGAACATTATCTAATACATCTGTTCTTAGCCCCACTTCATTTTGAGGAATTCCTTTATAACTTGCTGCAATTTCTCCTCTTTCATCTACTACGCCCACAGTTATCCCCTTATAATTTATTTCATTCATCCCATTGCTTATTTTTCTAATTAAATCTCGTAACATTGTAGTTTTACCCACTCCTGGTGGAGATATTATAAGTGTATTATAAACACTATTTTCATCTATATTTAAAACATACTTTAAAATTCTATTACTTGCACCTATAATTTGTTTTGCTATTCTAAAATTTAGGCTTGAAATATAGTTAATATTTGTTATTTTTCCTTCTGTCATTACCACACTTCCAGTAATACCTACCCTGTGTCCTCCTTTTAAGGTTATATATCCATTACAAATTTGGTTTTGATATGAATAAATCGAATTATTACATATATATTGAAGTATCTCTAATATTTCTTCCTTAGTAGTTACTAAAGTTTCTAATACATGTTCAAAATTTGTATATTTTAACACAATTGGCTTAGAAACCCTAACCCTAATTTCTTCTAACAAATTAACTTCACTAGAATTTGCCCCTCCGAGCAATTCTTTTACTAATTTCACTTGCAATTCTTTTTGGAAAATAAGATAATATATCATTTAAATTAAGCACAAAAACATCTCTCCCATCCACTATAAAAACAAAAGTGGCTTCGCCACTTGGACGAATAACGCTCGCCATTATACTTTTTTATCATATTAAAATAGTATCATTTGGTGTTCCTTACAGATGAACCCCTACAGTTCACTTTTATTCTTCACTGTTCTAAAATAAAAAATAAAGCATATATTAATATATATGCTTTATTTTTTATTTTAGAACACTCTCTTACTCTTCCCAGTTATGATATACATTCATTACATCATCTAAATCATCCAACATATCAATTAGTCTTTGCATTCTTTCTGTACCCTTTTCATCTAATGCAACATATGTATTTGGAATTTGACTAACTTCTGCCTCTACAAACTCTAATCCTTCTTTTTCAAGAGCCTCACGAACCTTTGAAAAATCTTCTGGCACTGTTGTAATTTCATAACATTCTTCTTCTGTGGTAAAATCTTCAGCACCTGCTTCTAATGCAATCATCATTAAATCATCTTCAGATTTATCAGTCATTTCTTTATCAATTACAATTACACCTTTTCTTTCAAATAAGTAAGATACACAACCAGTTGTACCTAAATTTCCTCCACATTTATCAAAAGCATGCCTTACATCAGATGCTGTTCTATTTCTATTGTCTGTACTTCCCTCTACAATAACAGCAACGCCATTTGGTCCATATCCTTCATATATTACTTCTTCATAGTTTGCAGAATCCCCTGCACCACTTGCTTTTTTTATTGCATTATTAATTGTATCATTTGGCATATTTGCTGCTTTACATTTTGCAATAATATCTTTTAATTTAGAATTACCGTGTTGGATCTGGTCCACCTTGCTTTACTGCTACTAATAATTCCCTTCCTAATTTTGTAAATACTTTTCCCCTTGCTGCATCAGCTTTACCTTTTTTTGCTGCAATATTATGCCATTTACTATGTCCTGACATGCACATCTCCTCCTTTAACTTTTCTTGTATTTAAAACTTTTTCAAGGTTTTTACTTGTATTTTTAATTCTAAAAATTCTGTGTTGAACGAATTGTGCCAAAAAATTCTTTTTTATATTATGTTAATAAATTATTTAGGCAATTTTTTCAAGCCACTTTTTTAACCCA
>CAQOYX010000122.1 GCA_948852375.1 uncultured Clostridia bacterium | reverse complement strand
AATATTGATGATAGTTTTTTTAAACCTAATTTCGAGTGTTCTTTGTGCAAAGATACTGGATATGTTAAAGATGGTTATAATTTTACTTTATGTACTTGTATTAAGCAAAAGTTGTTTAATATAGAATATAATAAATCTAATATTAGTAATTTAGAAAAAGATAATTTTGAAAATTTTAATATTAATTTATATTCTGATAAAATTGATGAAGATTTGTATTCATCTAACTTATCTCCTAGGGATAATATAAAAAATATAAAAGAAATTGCTTTATCTTTTATTAAACATTTTGATGATATTAATGAAAAAAATTTACTTTTTCTTGGAAATACTGGGCTTGGTAAAACTTTTTTATCAAATTGTATTGCCAATGAATTATTAAAACTTGGAAAAACCATTCTTTACCAAACTGCACCTATTATGCTTGATTCTATTATTGATTATAGATTTAATAAACATAATAATTTTGACATTTATGAAAATATTTTAGATGTAGATTTATTAATTATTGATGACCTTGGGACAGAATATATGAATAGTATGAAATTTACTGAATTATTTAATGTTATTAACACAAGATTGTTAAACCAAAATAATCATATAACTAAAACTATTATTTCTACTAATTTTAGTTTAAAAGATTTAAGCCAGAAATATGATGAAAGAATCTTTTCTAGGTTTGTAGGATATTATAATATTTGTAGATTTTTTGGTGAAGATATACGTTTTAAAAAATAAGTTTTCCACAAGATTTTGTTTCTTGTGGAACTTTTTACACTTTTTATTGTAATTTGTGGAAAATTATAGTACAAAACTCTGCATTCTGACGAGAAATGCTTGCCCCTACAGTTATAAAATTAAATTTCCTATTAATATAAAAAATAGAGAATAATTATCTTTTTTAAGATTATTCTCTATTCTTTGGAATTTGTTTGTTCTATTTTAATTAGGTTTTTAGCTCATTTTATTCTTCATTTTTTGCTACATTTTCTTCTTTTGAAATTGTTTCTATACTTACAACACTAGCTCCATCATTTGTTCTCATTAATGTTATCCCTTGAGTTGATCTTCCAAGTACACTTATTTCTTGTACTTCTAATCTTATTATTGTTCCTTGATCTGTTATTAGCATAACATCTTCATCTTCTCCTGTTATTCTAATTCCTACTAATTTACCTGTTTTTGGTGTTATTTTATAGGTTATTACTCCTTTTCCACCTCTTGTTTGTACTCTGTATTCCTCTAGTTCTGTTCTTTTTCCAAATCCATTTTCTGTTATTGCAAGAAGGGTTGCTTTTGAACCTTGGATTATCGATTCCATTCCTATTACATAGTCGCCTTTATCTAATCTAATTCCTATAACTCCTTGTGCTACTCTTCCTATTGGTCGTACATCTTTTTCATCAAATGTTATACATATTCCTTCTCTTGTTACTAATACTACATTATCTTCTCCATCTGTAAGTCTTACTCCTATTAGTTCATCATCTTCTTTTAATGTTATTCCTTGTAAGCCTGTTTTCCTTGTTGTATTGTATTCTGATAATGCCGTTTTCTTTATTAATCCATTTTTTGTTGCCATTAATAAGAATTTACCTTCTGCAAAGTTCTGAATTGGTATTACTGCTGATATTTTTTCTCCTGCATCTAGACTTAATAAATTTACTATTGCTGTTCCTTTTGCTGTTCTTCCTGCTTCTGGTATTTCATATCCTTTTAACCTATATAATTTTCCTTTATTACTGAAGAATAGTATTGTATCATGTGTTGATGCTGTAAATATTTGTTTTACAAAGTCTTCTTCTCTTGTTGCTATGCCTGTAATTCCTTTTCCGCCTCTTTTTTGGCTTTTATATGTATCTATTGGCATTCTTTTTATATATCCAAAATGAGTTAAGGCTATTACTGTTTGCTCTTCTTTTATTAGATCTTCAACTTCAAATTCTCCTTCTGCTGCAACAATTTTTGTTTTTCTTTCATCTCCAAATTTTTCTTTTACTTCTTCTAATTCTTCTTTTATTATATCGAAAACTAATTTTTCACTACTTAAAACTTCTTTTAAGTGTGCTATTAATTTCATTAATTCATTATATTCTTCTTCTATTTTTTCTCTTTGTAATCCAGATAATGTCTTTAATCTCATATCTAGAATTGCTTGTGCTTGTATGTCTGTAAGCCCAAATCTTTCCATTAATCTTTCTTTTGGGTCATCATAAGAAGAACGTATGATGTTTATTACTTCATCTATATTGTCTAGTGCTATTTTTAATCCTTCTAATATATGTGCTCTTGCTTCTGCTTTATCTAATTCGAATTTTGTTCTACGTAATACCACTTCTTTTCTGTGTTCTAGGTAATAGTCTATACATTGCCTTAGTGTTAGTATTTTAGGTTCTCCATTTACAAGTGCTAACATTATAATTCCAAATGTATCTTGCATTTGTGTGTTTTTATATAATTGATTTAATACTACTTGTGGATTAGCGTCTCTTTTTAGTTCTATAACTATTCTTACGCGTTCGTTTCTATCTGATTCATCTCTTAATTCTGCTATTCCCTCTATTCTTTTATCTCTTACTAAATGTGAAATATTTTCAATTAATTTTGCTTTATTTACTTGATAAGGTAATGAAGATACTATAATTCTTTGTTTGTTTCCACTCATTTCTTCAATTTCAGCTTCTGCCCTTACTGTAATCTTTCCTCTTCCTGTTGTATAGGCTTCTTTTATTCCTTCTCTTCCTAGAATTATTCCTTCCGTAGGAAAATCCGGTCCTTTTATAACTTCCATTAGTTCTTCATCTGTTACATTATCTTCATCAATTATCTTTGTAATTCCATTTATTACTTCTTTTAAATTATGAGGTGGTATATTTGTTGCCATACCTACGGCAATACCTGATGAACCATTTATTAATAATGTTGGTATTTTTGATGGCAGTACTGTTGGTTCTTGTAGTCTATCATCATAATTTGGCATAAAATTTACTGTGTTTTTTTCAATATCTGCTAACATATAATTTGATATTTTGGCCATTCTTGCTTCTGTATATCTCATTGCAGCTGCTCCATCTCCATCTATTGAGCCAAAATTTCCATGTCCATCAACTAACATATATCTTAAAGAAAAATCTTGTGCCATTCTAACCATCGCATCATATACTGATGCATCTCCATGTGGATGATATCTTCCTAAAACTGAACCTACAGTATTTGCACATTTTCTATATGGCTTGTCTGATGTTATTCCATCTTCATACATTGCATATAGAATTCTTCTGTGTACTGGTTTTAAACCATCCCTAACATCTGGTAAAGCACGTTGCACAATAACACTCATTGCATAGTCAATATATGCTGTCCTCATTTCTTTTTCAATATCTCTATTGATAATTGTTTCTCCTAGTCTATCCATTAAAATCCCTCTTTTTCTCTTATTTTTAATATAGTGTAATTATACTTGAAGTAAATAAAAATTGCAAGAAAAAATGCTAAAAAAACTTAGAAAAACCTAAGTTTTTTAGTTTTTTTCTTTATCACAT
>CAQOYX010000121.1 GCA_948852375.1 uncultured Clostridia bacterium | reverse complement strand
GAATAAAGATATATACATATCAACAAAACAAGGAGGGAATTAAAATGGCACAACCAAAAAGAAGATGGTCAAAAGCAAGAACAGCATTAAAAAGATCTACTTGGAAATTAGATAAACCAAATTTTGCACAATGTTCACACTGTCATGAACCAGTTATGCAACACACAGCATGCTCAAATTGTGGATACTATAATGGAAAAAAAGTTATGGCAGGAAATATTGATGAAAATAATTAATAAAGAAACAACACTATTGCGGTGTTGCTTTTTTTATTAGATACAAAGAAAGCAGGTAATATTACCTGCATAATCTTTGTGCCCCTTTTTTTCTTTTTACTTTTGGAAAGCCTTAATTAAATCTTCCAAATTGTCGACCTTCCATTCGCGTGTCCTGCCATCAATGATTTCTGGCATGTAATTACTGCAATTAAACTGATCTAAGCCCAACTTTCTTTTCAAGTTGTCCCTGCTTTCTTTTGCGTAATCATACCTGCTACTCTGAACAAATAGCACAATAATTTTCATCTTAATAGCCATATCAGAATTCTCGGCAGCATTCAAACTAACTGTTTCGCCATTTTCATCAACATACCTTAAGGTAATATTTTTCAGTGATGTGAAATGTCGCTCGCTCATCATCATATCGCATTTTGCATCCAACTCTGGCCGGTGAATTGATTTACCCATCAATAAATCATAAATCACTTGGGCTTCAACCGAAAATTGTTTTACAGTCATATCTTTTACCTATTTTCCTTCCATGAAACATAATATTATTAGTTGCAATTTAGGGGCATTTCTGCGTTGTAATATTTCTACAACATTTATATTGTATCACTTTTTATGTTAATATGCAACAATTTTACATAAGTTTTTTACAAAAACCATTATACAGTAACCTAAAAGCATTATCTATAATATAAATCAAAAGCTAAAATTTCTACTATGAAATAATAGAACAGCAAAAAAATTAGCTGTTCTATATAAATTACTTAACAAAAGCCCCATAAGCCTTATAAGCACAATACACATCAAACTTACTTGTTATCTCATAAGGTGCATGCATTGATAATACAGGCACACCACAGTCTATTACATCCATCCCTTTATTAGCAAGAATATATGCAATAGTTCCTCCTCCGCCAACATCTACTCTTCCAAGTTCTGATACTTGGTATGGAACATTTGCATCCTCAAATATTTTCCTTACTTTTGCTACATATTCTGCATTTGCATCAGATGCACCTGATTTTCCTCTTGCTCCTGTATATTTGTTAAGCCCTATTCCATATCCTATCATTGCTACATTGTTTTTTTCTGATACAGATGCATATATTGGGTCTAACCCTGCATCTACATCCGCTGATAACATGCAAGATGCACAAAATACTTTTTCTAATGCATTTGGTGTATTGCTATTTGTTTTATTTAATAATTCTGATATAAAATAATCAAATACATGTGATTCCATACCAGTATTTCCCATGCTTCCTATTTCTTCTTTATCTGATAGTATGCATATTGCTGTTTTTTCAGGATCTACTACATCTAACATTGCACGTACAGATGTATATGCACAAACACGGTCATCTTGACCATACCCTGCAATCATACTTCTGTCAAATCCTAAACTTCTTGCACGAAAACTTGGCACAATTTCTAATTCAGAACTAACAAAGTCTATTTCTTTCATTCCATATTTTTCGTTTAATAAAGTTAGTATATTTAATTTTATTTTTTCACTAATATCTTTATCTTCCATAGGAATACTTCCTATTAATAAGTTTAAATCTTCTCCATTAATTCCATCTTTTAACTTCTTTTCCATTTGTTCTTGTGCTAAATGTGGTAGTAAATCTGTAATTGTAAAGATTGGATCTGTTTCTTCTTCTCCTATTGCAATTTCTCTTTTTTCTCCATTAGATTTTACAATTACTCCATGTATGCTAAGTGGAATTGTTGTCCATTGGTATTTTTTTATTCCACCATAATAATGTGTCTTTAAATAAGCAAATCCATTATCTTCATATAATGGGTTTGGTTTTAAATCTAGCCTTGGTGAATCTATATGTGCTCCTAATACATTTAATCCTGATGTTAAAGGTTCTTTTCCAATTACTGCTATATACATACTTTTATCATGGTTAATGTAATATACTTTATCCCCTGGTACTAATTTTTCTTTTGAATTAATATTAGAAAATCCATTTTCATTTAGCATTTTTGTTACAAATTTAACTGCTTCTCTTTCTGTTTTTACTTTGTTTAAAAAGTAAATGTATTCATCTGAAAATTTAAAAATATTTTCTTTACTTTCCTCTGAAATATTTTTCCACCCAGTTTCTTTTTTATTAAATAATTCTTCTTTATTCATATCTTCCTCCTTTTATATTTTATACATTAAATCTAAACAATACAATATCTCCATCTTGCATAATATATTCTTTTCCCTCTAAACGTAATAAACCTTTTTCCTTTACATCATTCATTGAACCCTCACGTATTAAATCTTCATAAGATACAACCTCTGCACGAATAAATCCTCTTTCTATGTCTGAGTGAATTTTTCCGTGCAGCTTCTGGTGCTTTTGTTCCTTTTTTTATTGTCCATGCACGTACTTCTGGTTCTCCTGCTGTTAAAAAACTCATTAATCCTAATAAATCATAACTTGCTTTTATTACTTTATCCAAACCAGATTCTTCTAATTCTAATGCTTCTAGCATTTCTTGTTTATCATTATCTTCTAATCCTGATAATTCTTCTTCAATTTTTACGCATAAAGGAATAACGGTTGCATTTTCACTTTTAGCATATTCTTTTACTTTTAAAACATATTCATCATTTTCGGCATTTTCAAGTCCCTCTTCTGAAACATTTGCAATATATAGTATTGGCTTTAATGTTAATAAATATGTATCTTTTAACAATTCTTTTTCATCTTCTGAAAGTTCTACTGTTCTTGCAGATTTTCCCTCTTCTAATGTTTTTTTGATTTTTTCAAATAAATCTATTTCAAGTTGAGCTTTTTTATTTGCCTTTAATTGTTTTCTTGCCCTGTCTAGTCTTTTATCTACTGTTTCAATATCTGCAAAAATGAGTTCTAGATTGATTGTTTCAATATCTCTTAATGGGTCTACACTTCCATCAACATGAACAACATTTGGATCTTCAAAACATCTTACTACTTCTACTATACTATCTACTTCACGAATATGTGATAAAAACTTATTTCCAAGTCCCTCTCCCTTACTTGCACCTTTCACAAGTCCTGCAATATCAACAAATTCTATAACTGCATGTGTCGTTTTTTGCGGTTTATACATTTTTGTTAGTTCATCTAACCTTTCATCTGGAACAGGTACTACACCCACATTTGGCTCTATTGTACAAAATGGATAATTTGCACACTCTGCACCTGCTTTTGTAATTGCATTAAACATAGTACTTTTTCCTACATTTGGAAGTCCTACAATTCCTATTTTCACTTTCTATTCTCTCCTCTTTTTTCATTTTTCCTAACGAAAATTATTAT
The DNA here is from genome assembly GCA_948852375.1 of uncultured Clostridia bacterium. The sequence continues at coordinate 56 of CAQOYX010000121.1, read as the reverse complement.
AACACTGTTTTTTTTATTTTCCAATAGTCTTTTTAATAAATTTATAAGATAAAAAA
>CAQOYX010000120.1 GCA_948852375.1 uncultured Clostridia bacterium | reverse complement strand
TTCAAATTTTATATGAGAAAACTTATGGTCTTTATCCCCATTCCCGCAATATATAGCATTTTTGTGAATATCTAATATTCCATTGTCTTGATTTATTATATTTTTTTCAGCAACACCCGTTGTTCTTGCTGCAATTATATGTTCTTTTTTATTAGACATAGAAACCATTCTCATAAATTTTATTCCTGCTGCTATTGTTGTCTTTCCACTTGCTGTTGTTCCTTCCAATATATCAACATCTACATCGTCAGTTGTGTTACAAAAATCAATATATTTAGGCGATAGTTCAAATATTATTTCTTCATTCATGAAGCCCCTCACCACCTAATTGTTTGCAAATATCTGCAAACTTTTTAGAAGGTTCAACTTCATTTTTTATTCTTTCAGTAGGTTTAAATCCTGCTCTGTCAAGAATATCTTTTACTGCTTGTATTCTTATATATTCATTGTTAGATTTTAATAATTTTTTTAACTCTTTTTGAGCTTCTACAGCAAGTGAGCTAAAATTTTCCTTTATATTTTTATCTATTTCATCTTTAAATTCCTTTTGCTTTTTCCATTCGCATATTGTTTTTTCAGACACTTCAATTTCTTTAGCGATTTGCTTTTGAGTTTTATTAGTTGTAATCATTAAATTTATACACTTTTCCTGTTTTTCATTCAATTTTAGTTCACCCCATTTCTAATTTACATTTATTTACCTTCTATTTTCTTTTAAATTGCTTTATTGTTGTATCAATTATTGCTATTAAAACAAAAAGAGTAATAGCTATTGCTAAAACTCCTATGCAACCTAGTATAATCCCTATAAATATATTCCACATATTTTTATACCTCTTTTCCTGTAATCGTATCTATTATCTTTACTTTTATATAAGCCTCCCAAGTATAATATGCTCCTATCCTTGATAGTCTCTCATTTTGAATATCAATTACTACTTTTTTCATTTCTGATTTAAGTAAACTGTTTACCTTCCTCATACTTTTTATTGATTCATTACATTCATATCCTTTTGAATTTAAATATTTTATAACTGCTTTATTTTTATACTCACTTACTTTTTTCTCTAAATTATCTATCCTTTTAGCTTTTATTAACATTTTTCTCTCCTTTGGCTTATACTCAAAACACTCATCATAATATTTACATTCGCTGCATTTTCTTTTCATGCATTCTGCATGATTAATCTTCTCTTTCATAATACTCACACTTTGTTCTTACTATATTTTCTATTGCTGATATTCTTATATTGCATAAATCTGTTTTTCTGTTTTTACAGTTTTTACAATTTTCTTGTATGTATTTTTGAAATCTTTCTTCATTCGTCATAAGATTACCTCTTTTCTTATAAACACTATGCAATGATATAACGGCTTGTACAAAGAGCTACTTCATACCGTTTGGGTTTCTGGTATCATCACAGCCTATAACCTTTAGCTTACGAGCCGAACCTCTTGGAAATTTTGATACTTTTATTCTCTGTGATAGAATTAATATCTTAACCTTATGTTCCCATTGCTAATTTATATATATCACTGCATACTATCTATAATTTATATTAGAACTCGCTAGGAAAGTTCTGTATAATGCAACTACAATCTTGAAAGGTGGTGTGTTTTAAGCTTATTGTTTGACTTTTTATATTATCAGTTACCTAGTATACTGGTAATAACACATAATAAAAGAGTAAATACAAAAGGGACTTGTACTCACTCTTTGCTCTCTACTCACATTTTTCTCAATTATATATATAACAAATTATATATATATCATTCAATAACATTTCATATCATATTTCCAATTCATCAAATTTATTTAGTGCCGTTCCATGTTTTCTGCATATATCTACATAGCTATAATTCATATCGCTTGCTACTTTTACTAAGCTTTTTCCCTGTATGTACACAGCAAACAATATATTTCTATATGGCTGTTCTATATTCTTTATTTGCTCTACTATGTTTTTTTGATTATTTTTTTCTTCTAGAATACTATTCATTAATTCTTTAAAACAATCTTCTAACTTAACTAATTTCTCCGCTTCTTTGTCATATATGCTAGTGTTTCCGTTTTGGCATATCTGTTAAAATTGAATTTAATTGATTAATTGTTTCCTTTTGTGCTTCTATATATTCTGTTTGATTTTTTATCCATATTTGATTGTATTTATAATTCTTTAAATCTTCTCTTGTCATAAGTACCTCCTATTCTTTTACTAAAATCACTTCGCCTTTATTCTTTTTAGCTCTTTTATAATAAATTGGTGTTTCTTGCTCTTGATTTAACTTTCTTAATTTGTTTATAGCTGTATTGAATGCTGTTTCTGTATTTTGTGGTGTATTGTATAAATCTTTTAAAATCTCTAATTCTCGATATTCATATTTATAATTGTGTCTTTCCGCTAAACATTCAAAAATCTTGTCTGTATATTCTCGTTTTTCTTTTGCTGACATATTTTTATAGTTGTTTAACAACTCATGTTCTATATCGCTTCTTATTTTATCCTGTTCTCCAACATTTTCATAAGCTATTCTATATCGTTTGTTTGCATCTATAAGTATTTTATTTAATTCTTCTAATAATTCTAACGACCTCATTAGTACCTCCTAGTCTTTTATTTTTAATTTTACATTTCTAAAATAAACTTCACTATCTTTTATTGCTAAGAACTGTTCTTTTGCTGACATATTTTCTTTTGTTAATTCTAATCTTTCTTTACTTGTTATATTTAGCTTTTTCGGATATTCTCCGTGTTATTTGCACTATATTATTTATTTTTCTTTCTAGTTTTTGTTCTATTGTCATTTGTATCACTCGCTTTCTAACATCTAAAATTCTTTTTCTACTAATCCTGCTTGGATTAAGTTGTATAAAAATAATAAATCATTTAAATTTCTTCCTTCTATATGAATAGTCCTATCGTATATGTCTATATAAAATGTATCACTATAAAATATGTATTGACCTGGTTCATCACAATGTGTTGCATATCTTAAATCAAATTTATACATTAACCATTTTAAATCTACATTATCTTTTATCTTTAACATCTTCTCACTTCCTCTTTAAATATTTATATATTACTTGCTCTACTTCGCCTCATTTTTCTTCTATAATTTGTTTGGTAGCATTTATTGCTACAAGTTTTGCTTTTTCTTCTTTTTGCTAAATCTTTTCCGCATACTATACATTTTCCATAACTATATATTCCACTATACTCATTTAGATTTTCTGATGTTAATTTACTTATGTCAAATATCATATTAATGCCTCATGCTTACTACTATTGCTTCATAATGTACTACATTTTCTTCTACATATTTTTGTATTGCTTTATCATATTCTTCATCAGATAAATCTTTGTATTCATCTTCATCACATAATCTGTCTCTCCAAATTTCTTCTACTTCATCTACATCATCGTAATATGTATTATCTCCTTGCTCATCTATATAGATTGTAGCTGTGTAACAATAGTAATTTTCAAATACTGTTCCTGCGTAATCTGGCATAAAGTCATCATTGTATGCAAAAAATACAAGTGGTAAATTTGGGTTTTGTTTTATTAATTTTATCAAATCTTTTTTATTATTTTTGTTAATCATTTTTTCTTTTCTCCTCTCAAATACTTGTAAATTATCTTTTCTACATAAGCTAAGCTTTCATAATTTGTTATAAAT
>CAQOYX010000119.1:1943-3747 GCA_948852375.1 uncultured Clostridia bacterium | reverse complement strand
TTAAATAGTCAGCTTCTTTGTTTTTTTAATCAGCTTTTAATGAACTTTTTATAAAATAAAAGAAAACAGTAATCTAAATAGATTACCGCCTCTTGCCCAAATGGGCACTTTTTTATCTCTTACTAAATTGTGGAGCTTTTCTTGCTTTTTTAAGACCGTATTTTTTTCTTTCTTTCATACGTGAATCTCTTGTTAAGAAACCGTTTATTTTTAATTCAGGTCTGAATTCTTGATTTGCTTCAAGTAGAGCTCTTGCTATTCCATGACGAATTGCTCCTGCTTGACCTGTATATCCTCCACCTGTAACTTTACAAATAACATCATATTTTGCAAGTGTATTTGTAACTGTTAATGGTTGTCTTACTATAACTTTTAATGTTTCAAGTCCAAAGTATTCATCAATACTTTTTCCATTGACTGTTATAACTCCAGTTCCTTCTACTAAACGAACTCTTGCAATTGAACTTTTTCTTCTACCTGTACCACAGAACATTATTTTTTCTTTATTTGCTTTAGGCATTTAAATTTCCTCCTTAAATATTTCTTAGAATTCCCATTTTTCTGGTTTTTGAGCTAGATTCTCATGTTCAGAATCAGCATATAATCTTAATTTTTTTATAGATTGTCTTCCTAGACTATTGTGTGGAAGCATTCCTTTTATAGCAAGCATTAATGCTTTTTCTGGATTTTTATTTAACATATCTCTTGCTATTATTTCTTTCATTCCACCAATGTATCCTGAATGACTTCTATATACTTTTTGGTCTAATTTATGACCTGTTAAAATTACTTGTGCACAGTTTATTATAATTACATGATCACCTACATCTATGTTAGGTGTAAATGTTGGTTTGTGTTTTCCTCTTAATAATCTTGCTGCTTCTGTTGCAACTCTACCTAAAGGTTTTCCAGATGCATCAATGATATACCATTTTCTTTCAATATCACCTTTTTTTATACTGTATGTTGTATTATTCATGGTAATAAATACCCTCCATTCATTATTTTCTCTTTAATTATGTATTATAAAATTAAAATCAACTACCGGGGAGAAGTTTCTCTTATAATTTTATAATGCGTAATTATTCTAATACAAAAATAGTAAAAAGTCAATAATTATCAAAGAATTTATTTACATTTATGAGAAAATAGTGTTATAATTTTATTTGACATGTAAAATATAAAAAAGGATGATTAAAATGAAATTAGAAGTTAAATTAAGAACTATTATTTTTGTAATTATAATTATAATTTGTATTTTTGCTGTGAATTTCGGTGTGTATTGGCAGTTTTTTAGAAAAAGTGATGATATAAGAAATACGACTACACCTAATATACAAGGTGAACAATTGGCAAAGGATTTTAAAACTATTTTTGATAATAAACTTGATTATCAAGGATATGATGTAAATATTACAGGGATTACTAAAATTAATGCAAATCAGGATTTAATTTATACTTGGGTTAATAAAGAATCTACAATAGATAATGCATATGAATTAAAGCTAAATATACCAAGAGTTAATATATCAAATACAGCAGTAGAGAAATTTAATCAAAGAATAAAAGAATTATATGTTGATAAGGCAAATGATATTATTAGGTTAAAAAGTAATGCTTTTTATACAGTTGAATATATGGGCTATATAAATACTAATATATTATCATTAGTTATAAAATCTACATTAAAAGAAGGAAATAATCCTCAAAGGGTGATTATACAAACATATAATTACAACTTAAGCACAAATGAAGAAGTAACATTTAGACAAATGCTAGAAATAAAGGGACTACAAGCAAATAC
>CAQOYX010000119.1:1627-1933 GCA_948852375.1 uncultured Clostridia bacterium | reverse complement strand
GGGGGAGCCATATTAAATAAGGTAAGGGCTTCAAATTCTGAAGTAGAAACTTTAAAAAACTTAGGATATAATGTGTTTGTAAGGGATATATCAAGTGATATATATAAAGTAGAAAATACTACTAACTTTATACTTGGAGAAAATAATTACTTATATATAATATATCCATATGGAAATGCAAATTTTACAGATGAAATGGATGTAGTTGTATTTTAAAAAAGAAAGTAAGGCAACCAATTTTAGGTTGCCTATTATATTGAAAAACGATTATGTAAAAAGATAATATCAAAAAAGTCTCCATTTTCT
>CAQOYX010000119.1:0-1601 GCA_948852375.1 uncultured Clostridia bacterium | reverse complement strand
TTTTTAGCCGTATTTTCGAAAATAAAAGGGGATGTTTTAAATATAAGAAAGGTTTTATTTATCTTATATTTAAAAGAAAGTAAACATGATTAACATTTATACTCTCTTGTATGGATATATAATACAAAACATATTTGTCCATTGTGTGAACTAAAAGTGAAGAATTATTTAATAATAAATTATTTACATATATATAAACTAAGGTTGTTCTGCAAGAGTTAGTGTTATAGAAACTTCATTTCCATTTCTATTTACTTTCAATGTCATTTCATCACCAATTTTATGAGCATTTTTTATTTCATTTAATTCATTCATTGTGGTAATTTTTTTGCCATCTGCTTCTATAATTACATCGCCTGGTTTAATACCTGCTTTTTCAGCACTAGAAAAATCATCAATTGCTTTTACATAAATACCTATAGCAAGTTTATTATATTCAGCAGTTTTTTCATCTAAATCAAGTCCAGTAATTCCTATATATGGTCTTTTTACTTTATTATATTGAACTAATTGTTCATAAATATTAAGAGTAGAATTTATAGGAATAGCAAATCCCATACCTTCAATGCCAGTTCCTGAAAGCTTTAAAGTATTTACACCAATAACTTTTCCTTCAGAATTTACTAAAGCACCACCACTATTTCCCGCATTAATGGCTGCATCAGTTTGAATTAGCGTGTAAGTTTTTCCGTCAGAATCTGTAACTTCTCTGTTAACAGCACTAATTATTCCACCTGTTACACTACTTTGCATTCCAAGAGGATTACCAATTGCCATTGAAAATTCACCAACTTTTACCAAATCAGAATCTCCAAGTTCTGCAGCAGTTAATCCAGTTTTTTCTATCTTAATAACAGCAAGGTCTGTTTGCTCATCTGTACCAATAATTTTGGCTTCATATGGTGTTTCATCATTATACAAATAAACTGTAACTTTACTTGCTTTTGATACTTCATAATAGTAACTATTAGAATTTGAATTAACAATATGATTATTTGTTAAAATATAACCATCTTCACTCATAATAATTCCGAGATCCACTAGCAGTAGTTGTACCATTTCTAGAAAATATTGAATTTACAGAATATTCTACTGTAATACCAACAATAGAAGGGCGTACTTTTTCAGCTACACCAATACCTGTATTGGAATAATCAGATAAAGAAACTTGTGTTAATGTGCCAGGTATTGTATTATTTGAACCGAGAAGTAGATGTATTAATAGAGGTAGAAGTATTTACAGTTCCAACAATTTTTTCACGAATTTGTGGAACTCCAAAGCAAGTACCTATTACAAGAGTAGTACCAAGTATTCCAGAAAAAAATGGTACAAGTACACTTCTCCCAAAACTGCTTTTTTGTTTATTTTTTTCTTTAGTAGAAAAATCAACTACTTCATATGTAGTAGTTTTGTTATTTGAATTATTTTCCATATAAAAAATCATTCCTTTCTTACAATTATAATTATATGAATAGTATAACTTATATCGGTATTATAATACAATAGTTTTGTGAAATGTATGTGAAAAATAAATGAATTGTAAAAATTCTGGTAGATTTTATTGAAAATATTTTTATTAATATATATAATAAATATGAAA
>CAQOYX010000118.1 GCA_948852375.1 uncultured Clostridia bacterium | reverse complement strand
TTATGTGATGAACTTACCAAATGCATATTATTTTTTTATGAAAAAAAATTGACTAAGAATATTATTTCTTACAATTACTTTTATTTTAACGACCTAGAAGCAAAGCAAATTTTAGATAATTGTATGGATTTATTAAATTTTGATGAAAATTTATATGAAGAAAAATATAATGCTGTTTATAAGGCTATATATAATTATTTGCAAGAACATCATTCTATTGTTTTAACTGGTTTTGTAAACTTTAGACTAAAAGAATATAGAGATATTTTAGATTATAATGTTGACTTATGTGTTAGTAACTTTTTAATAGAAAAAGAATATTATGAATTTATAAATATTTTACATTTATATGTTAATTCTAAAGATAGTATGGTAGATGTTTTACACCTCGTATATAGCAATAAAGAAGCTCTCTTAATAGATAATGACAAAAACATCATATCAACAAAAGATCATATATTTGATGCAAAATATCTTTCAGATATATCTTTTTCATCAAATGACTATTGTTTAAATACACTACTCAATCTATTACCTAAAAAATTGAATATACATTTAGTAGATAATTTTGAAGATGAATTCATTACTACTCTTAAATTGATTTTTGAAAATAAGGTTAATATATGTAATGATTGTGATATATGTAGAGTTTATCGATATACTAATAATGTAATGACAACACATACTTAATTTATAATTTTATTTCATATTAATTTGATAGATTGATGCAATATATATAATTGCATCAAAAAAACTATAAAAAATTTCAAAATCTATTTGAGAATTTTTTGTAGTTTTTCTACCTTATATATTCAAGATATGAAAAATTATTCATTTTGTTTATGAATTATAAAAATGAAAAAGTAATTAGTTAAAATTATTTTATTAATATTTTCAAGTAGTTTTTTATAAATTCGTCCATCCATTATAGCCTGAACATTTCCTGTTTCATAGTTTGTTCTGTGGTCTTTTACCATTGTATATGGACAAAATATATATGAACGAATTTGGTTTCCCCATGCAATATCTTTTTGGGTTCCTTTTAAATCTTCTATTTGTTCTTTTTGTTCTTTTTCTTTTAAATCTAATAATCTTGATTTTAGCATTTTCATTGCAGTTTCTTTGTTTTGAATTTGTGATCTCTCGTTTTGGCAAGATACTACTATATTTGTAGGAATATGTGTTATTCTAACAGCTGAATCTGTTTTGTTAATGTGTTGCCCCCCTGCTCCTGAGGCACGATATGTATCAATGCGTAAATCATCAGGATTAATTTCAATATCTATATCATCTGTTATTTCTGGTAATACTTCTACTGATGCAAATGAAGTATGGCGCCTTCCTCCTGCATCAAATGGAGAAATCCTAACAAGTCTATGAACTCCTATTTCAGATTTTAAATACCCATAAGCATTTAATCCACTAATTAATGCAGTAACACTTTTTATTCCTGCTTCTTCACCCTCTAAATAATCTAATTCCTTTATACTATATCCATTAGAATTTGCCCATCTTGAATACATTCTATATAACATTTCTGCCCAGTCTTGTGATTCTGTACCTCCTGCTCCTGGGTGTAGGGTTATTATAGCATTATTTTTATCATACTTTCCTGATAGTAAAGTTTCAATTTCTAAATTTTCTAACTCTTGTGTTAAGTTTTGGGTATTTTTTAGCAGTTCTTTACCAAGTTCGTTATCTTCTTCTGTAAGAAGCAATACATTTAAATCTATTAAATTTTTTACTTCATTATCTAAGTTCGTAAATTTTAATTCTTTATCTTTTAAAGATTTCATCTCTTGCAAAATAATGCTTGAATTATTACAATCATTCCAAAATCCGTTCTTGCATAGTTTTTTGTTCTAACTCTTGTATCCTAGCTCTAATCTTATCAAGGTCAAAGAGACTCACCAATACTTTCTATTCTTTTTGATAATTCCATTAAATTTCTTTTATTTTCTTCTAACTCAATCATAAATTTCAACTCCAGTCATTAATGCTATTTTATACTAACTTTAAAAAGATGTCAAACTAATTTTTACTACCCTAATATAGTAATTAAATATTTTAATTCTATACTACAATAATAAAATTTTTTTTCTATATGTTTACTATATCTAGTTCATTAATCTTAGTAAGAAGGACTAAGCATTGCTTAGTCCTTGGGAAATAGTGCATATTACAATCATCTTATCTATACTACGACTATGACTGTTTTTTTGTATCTATAATAGCATAGATTATATAATTGTTTGCAAACTCTATTGCCGACACTTTCTTTGAAGGGGCTATTACCCGCCCATTTTCGTTTTTAACGATAATCTCAACATATCTTTCTGTCAGCTTTGCATAGTAATAACGATTTACTTTCAGATTTTTCTCCATATTTGAAATTTCTGAAATCTTTTTGCTAGCTTGCATTTTTGGAACATATATAACTGCTTTGTAATCTTTAGAAGATAGTATTGTTTTTAAAGATTCAAGCAAAACATTTTCTTGCTCCTTTCTTTTTAAGTATAATTCTACTGAAACAGTAATCTTTATTACTTTATATGAATAAATTATTAACAATAAAGCAATTATAAAGACTATAACTGAATACAATAGACTTGGTTTCCCATGTTGAATAGTCATAATAAATAATGCAAGTATTCCACCAGCCAAAAGTAGCCAGTGAAACATTTGATAATATTTTACTTTTCTTATAGGAAATGTTGTAAGCCGTTCCTTTAGTTCCAATTCAAATTTTCCAAACACTTTTTCCTCCTTTTCACTTCACTCTTTGGTTTTCGATAACTTTGAAAGTATATCATGTTATGTATATAAAGTCAATGAAGTTATCAAATTTTTCTGTATATCCTGTAGGTTTGTCAAACATATGTCATACTTTCTTATAAATATCTATTTTTAAAGTACTTCTATATCTGTGACCGTTTTACCCTTGTATATATTCCATATATGTAATTTATCATTATTCTTTAGTAATAACTGGTTTTCCTGTACTATCCATTAAAACCGTCATTCCACCTGAATATCCTGATTGTCTATAAATATAATTAACTCCTGTTTCCTTATCTACCCAGATTTCAATTACATTTACAGCTCCTTGTGAATAAATTTTTTCAAATCTTTCCTCTTTTTTTGACATAATAAACTCTCCTTTCAACTTGTAATTTTGTAGTTACTTTTGATATTTCTCTGGCGCTATTGATATATCTCTTATCATATCTCCATTAATTAAACGAACTCTGTTTTTTTCTTCAACTTTTATCCAATTATCTTCTACTGCAACTATTTTCCCTTGTGTTCCAAACGATTCATTAAATAATATAATTGTGCATACTTTTCCTATAAATTCTTTCATTAATTCTTGTGGCATTTTTCTTTTCCTTCCTTTCTTTTTTCTATTCACTATTCCTAAATATAACTTATTCTTTCTTGGTATTATTATACAACAAAATAGTATTATAAACCATATCCACCAGTAACTTATTTTTACCACCTCCAGTTATCATAACAAAAACTTGTTTGATTTCATATAAGTAATTTTGAATTAATGGTAATTTCACATCTCTAATTTCTGCCTCATAATTCATTCTGTCATCAAAAGATATTGTTCTTGCCATATCGTATAAAACTTTCTTCGCTTTCACTACGATGCTTTGTAAAATTTTTATCCTTATGAATTGCTAATGTATCATCAAAATCAAAAATAGCAACTTTAATATTATTTAAATCTATATTATCTAATCTCATTTTCATCTCCTAATTTCTTAAATAAATCT
>CAQOYX010000117.1 GCA_948852375.1 uncultured Clostridia bacterium | reverse complement strand
TCAAATTTGCTTGTTCGTTATTGTATGCATTAATAGATTTTTGTTGGTTAATGAAAGTTATTGATACATACACTATAACACTAATAAGAAAAAATTTTTTTACTAAATTTTTTGTTTTCATATGTGTATTTACTCTCCAAAATTTACTTAAAGTTATAATTATTTCTAAATTAGATATTATTTAGAAATTACTTTTACACCCTGTAATTTCTTACGGGTAACTCCCTTTATTATATATTTCTACATATTTATTAAAAATCCCCCTTTTATTAGACTTTTTTTGTAGTTTTAGTAGCTTTTTTAATAAAATTCGAGATATATTTCTTGTTTTTTGTCAATATTTTTCTTATATTGATACATATAAAGGAAAATGGTCGAAATAATAGTTTTTTCAGAAGTTTTGTTATTAGTTGTAATGGATATAGTATAATTTTACTTGTTTTTATTATTATGTCTTTAAAAAAAGTAATCATTGTTACACTAAACTTTATGATATATCTGCTAATAGTTAATATATAAATTAAAATGCCTAATATAATTCCTAAAAATATGTAAAATCGTATTTCTCCGCCCATTATAGTAAAAGATGAAATATAATGTTAAAATTCCTGTAAGTATCCAAAATATAATATCTTCTATGGATGTAATAAAATCAGATGTTTTAAAAGATTTTCTTAATATTCTGAATACATCAAACAGAATACCAATTAAAATACCATTTATTACAAACATAATAAATAAATAAGCTTGATTATCCAATATTCTCACCTATTTCTATTTAAAAATTTTTCCAAGTAAACTTGCACCTTTTTTGTCCATTTCTTTTTCACTATAATTCATACTATATATATCTCCTTCTACAACAACTTCAGAAGTATCTATACTTAGTTTATTTATTCTTAAGTCTTCACCCTTAATGGTTAGTAATCCAAGTTCTGTTTCTACAATAACAACTTGGTCATCAAAGCTTAGAACATCTAAAACACCAGATATAGATAGTTTTCCTCTATTTTCTAACACAAGATTTTGAATAACATTATTAGATACATTTTTTCTTTCTTCAATTATCATACTATAAACACGCTCCTTTTCCCTATTTTGTGGTCTAAATTATTATATTCACATCTTGTCTATTGTAGAACTTATAATACACGAATTTACAAAAAGGACACAAAGTATTGTAATATTACGAACTGCACCAATTTAGAATTCAATGGGATTTTGTAGTATCTGCTGTTTTATTTATTATAAAATTTATTATTATTATGGTTCTAAGTTCTTTGAATCATTAATAATAGAGAATTTCAGTAGATAAAAAATAGTATGCAACTTCTGTATAGTTGCATACTATTTTTTAATGCCTAAAATGTCTCATACCTGTAAATATCATACTTATTCCATATTCATTACATTTATCAATTGATTCTTGATCTCTTATTGATCCTCCTGGTTGTATTATTGATGTTATTCCTGCACGATGTGCTTCTTCTACACAGTCTGCGAATGGGAAGAATGCATCTGATGCAAGTACTGCTCCTTTTGTTATTCCTTTTTCAATTAATTCTTCTGCATGTTCTACAGATTGAATTGTTGCCCAAATTCTGTTTACTTGTCCAGGACCTATTCCTATTGATTGTTTATCTTTTCCTAATGCAATTCCATTAGATTTTACGTATTTTACTATTTTCCATGTAAACATCATATCTTCTAATTCTTTATCTGTAGGCTTTCTGTTTGTAACTACTTCATATTCATCTAATAATTGTGAATCTATTGTTTGAACTATTACTCCCCCATTTATTTTTTTTATGTCATATGAGTTTTCTTTTTGCTTTATAGATACATTTGGTAATAATAATATTCTTAAATTTTTCTTTGTTTGTAACAATTCTAATGCTTCTTTTTCGTAAGAAGGTGCCACTATTACTTCTAAAAAGATTTCTTTCATTTCTTGTGCAATCTCTTTAGTAATTTCTCTATTTGCTACAACAATTCCACCAAATATTGATGTTTTATCAGCATTAAATGCTTTTGTCCATGCTACATATATATTATCTGCACTTCCTACTCCACATGGATTACCATGTTTGCAAGCAACAACAGTTGGTTCTTCAAATTCTTTTAATAATTCTAATGCTCCATTTGTATCGTTTATATTGTTAAAAGATAATTCTTTTCCATTTAATTGTTTTGCAATAGTTAATGATCCCTCACATTTCCCTACTTCCTTATATAAAGCACCTTTTTGATGTGGGTTTTCTCCATATCTCATTTCTTGAACTTTTTCATATGTTAAGGTTAGTTCATTTGGAAAAGATGCATCATTTCTTTGTTCCTTTATATAAGAATAAATCATAGCATCATAATTTGCTGTATGTTCAAATACTTTTTGCATTAAATAAAATTTTGTATCTTTAGAAACTTGTCCTAACTCTTTTAATTCAGTTAATACTTTTGTGTAATCACTTGGGTCTGTAATAACAGTAACATCTTGGTAGTTTTTTGCAGCACTACGAAGCATAGTAGGTCCACCAATATCTATATTTTCGACAGCCTCTTCACGAGTTACGTCTTCTTTTAATATTGTTTGCTTAAAAGGATATAAATTAACAACCACAAAATCTATTGTATCTATACCTAAATCCATAAGTTGTTTCATATGGTCTTTATTATTTCTTATAGCTAAAATTCCAGCATGAACACTAGGATGTAAAGTTTTAACCCTACCATCTAAGCATTCAGGAAAATCAGTTAAATCACTTATTTCAATAGCATTTACTCCATTTTCTTTTAATTTTTTATAAGTTCCACCAGTTGATATAATTTCAATTCCATAATGTTCTAATTCTTTTGCAAATTCGACAATACCTGTTTTATCAGATACACTTATTAATGCTTTCATAGACTACCTCCATTTATCAAATATAGTCATATTATATTACATTATGGGAAATATATCAATAGAAAAATGATGTTTGATTTGTAAAATCAAACATCATTCTACAATATATATAATAGAAACAAAAAATACATTATTTGACTTTGCATTTCTTAATTGTATTTTACCATTGGTTTCAATCCAACAATTTCCTATCATATTACCTGCACTACTTTCTCCATGTGCCTGATAACTAGGAATTAATTTTTCATCTTTTAAATTTCCTATTATTGTCCATGTATCTGAAGGCACATTTGTTGTAAATTCAACTTTTAAATCTATACAAACAACATTACCAGTCTTTTTTATGACTGATCCATTTATAAGACTACACCCCTCATTTAATGTTAAAATTTCTGATAAGTCATATGTTATAGTTTTTATTGAATCTTGTATTTTTGCATTTATATAATTATCTAAATCCTCTTTTGATATAGTTATTTGAGAATTACTATCATTTATTGCTATTTGCAATGAACTATATAATTCTTCTAAATCTGCTAATTCTTTATTGCTTGCATTTATATAATTTTCTCCAGCTTGTTTTGCTATGTTAAATATACCTTTTTTTCCTAATGTTAAACTTAAAGTTGTAATTGCTAAAATTAACAAAATTATTACTGTGATTATTAATGATATTAAAGTTATTCCTCTATTAGTTTTTACAAATATTTTCTTAAAAATTTGAACTCGTTTCATCATTCCTCCATATTTTTTATTTTTTTCTATTGTGTACTTTTTTATTCTTTTGTTAGCATACATATTATATATTTATTAAAGCACTATGTCAAGCATAATATATTATTTCCAAAAATTGAAATTTTATAAGATATTAAGATATTTTTCTT
>CAQOYX010000116.1 GCA_948852375.1 uncultured Clostridia bacterium | reverse complement strand
TATTCATGTTTTTGTTGATTTATTCCAATTATTTATATATATTTCTTTTAACCTATTTTTTTCTTACTTTTTCTTGCTTTTTCGAGTTTTGTATAAAAATTCTAACAGTAATATTAGTTATTTTTAAATATTACTGTTAGAACAATTCTTTTTATTAATTTATTTAGATGGAATAAACCAACATCCATAATCTATATGATAATTATTATTATCAGAAACTATCTTATAATAAACCTTAGTATCTTTAGAAATAGGTAAACATATAGAATCTCTTATGTAGCCAGTATTAGTATTTCCAAGAAAAGTAACACAATTGTCATCAAAAAATATATAAATATTTTCTCCTCCAATTGAAGCAAATGTTGGAATAAGTATATATCCATCTTTTGGAGTCATATATTGATTAGATTCACTATTATAACTTAATATATCAACTCTATTAGAATAATCTGGTACTAAGTTAGTTTGCTTTTCTGATTGTTGTTCGTTTAATTTTTCCTCAACTTTTGCTTCAATAATTTTATTCAACTCTTCAATGCTAACAGTAATAGAAGATCCATCATTTGTAGCAATTTTCATTTCACTATATAATTTTTCTAAATCAGCAAGTTCTTTATTTTGTGCATTAATATAATTTTTACTAGCATTTTTAGATAATGTAAATATGCCATTATTTCCAAGAGTTAAATTTAAAGTAATTCCTGCTAAAATTAGTAGTAAAATAACTGTTATTATTAATGATATTAGTGTTATTCCTTGATTTAATACTACATTCTTTTTATCCTCTGTAACCTTTATAACATTTTTTTGTTTTATTTTTAACATTTTTCTTTTGCTCCATTCTCTTTATTTTACTTTAGTATGTTCTGTTTTTATTGTTGCTATACTTACACTTTGTTAATATTCACTTTTTAACTATTTTCTATATTTATATTTTATATTAAAATCAGAACTATGTCTATAAATAATAGCAATTTATTGAATGTTTTATTATTCACAAAACTTTGCATCTTTTAGAATATCCCTGTTACCTACTGGATATAATTTAATTAACACAAGAATATTTATGGAGGTACAAGTTATGAATTTAGAAAGATTACACAATATGCTAAATACAAAAGAAAAAATTAATGTATATTATGAAGAACGTCCTGTTTGGGTGCAAGAAGTTCATGATAATATTGCTAAAATTAGTTTTATTGATCATTTTGAAGAAAAGGATGTTTATATAGAGGATTTATATGAAAGTGATCTGTATAATTAAACTCTAGAAATTTTATTTAAATCAAAAATTCCAGTAATTTCTTACTGGAATTTTTGATTTTATCGTCCTATTGACAACTTGTTTTTCTTATCCCACCCGTACTATCAAAGTGGATTTTTCGTGGATATCACTTGTAAAAATGGTATCAAATTCAATTTGAATGCCATACTTTTTTTGAATATCTCTTTTGGCATTCAAAAGATTTTCACCACATTGCAATTTTTCCACAAATTCGTCAAATGCCTTATTATAGGTATCTTTATTTGCATCGTTCTTAATCTCTCCTTGTATCCATTGAGAATTGTTTGCAATTAATCTCCGAGCTCGTTTTTCATACTGTTTAAGCATTTAACTTCTCCTTTCATACTATAAAAACTTTAATATTATTTATTGTACCAAATTTCTATCTAAAATTCAACTTTTTGTTTAATATATTTTTCTAATTCATCAATACCTATACGTATTTGTTCCATTGTGTCCCTATCCCTTACAGTCACAGTATTATCTTCTAATGTATCAAAATCTATTGTTACACAATATGGTGTTCCTATTTCATCTTCTCTTCTATATCTTTTTCCTATACTTCCTGCTTCATCATAGTCACACATGAATTTTTGTGAAAGTTTTTCATATACAGCTTCTGCTTTATCACTTAATTTTTTAGATAATGGAAGTATTGCCAGTTTATATGGTGCAAGGCTTGGATGTAGGTGTAAGACTGTACGAGTGTCTCCTTCTCCTACTACTTCTTCTTCATATGCATTGCATAACATAGCTAAAAAAATTCTATCTACTCCAACTGCTGGTTCTATGCAATATGGTATATATCTTTCATTTGTTTCTAAATCTAAATATGTTAAATCTTCTTTAGATGCTTCCATATGTCTTGATAAATCATAATCAGTTCTATCTGCTATTCCCCATAATTCTCCCCATCCAAATGGGAATAAAAACTCTATATCTGTTGTTCCTTTGCTATAAAAAGATAATTCTTCTTTTGAATGCTCTCTTAATCTTAAATTTTCTTCTTTTATTCCTAATTTCATTAACCAATCTTTACAAAACTTTTTCCAATACTCATACCATTCCATATCTGTTCCTGGTTTGCAGAAAAATTCTAATTCCATTTGTTCAAATTCTCTTGTTCTAAAAATAAAGTTTCCTGGAGTTATTTCATTTCTAAAAGATTTTCCAATTTGTCCAATTCCCATTGGCATTTTTCTTCTTGTTGTTCTTACTACATTTTTAAAGTCTACAAACATTCCTTGTGCTGTTTCTGGTCTTAAGTAAACTTCAGATTTTGCATCTTCTGTTACTCCCATATAACTTTTAAACATTAAATTAAACTGCCTTATTTCTGTAAAATCCATTTTTCCACAACTTGGACATACTATATTATTTTCTTTTATGTAATTAACTAATTGTTCATTTGTCCAACCATCTAATCCTGACATTTCTTTTCCATTTTTAAATGCCCATTCTTCAATTAGTTTATCTGCTCTTTGCCTTGTTTTGCATGCTTTACAATCTATTAATGGGTCTGAAAATCCTCCAACATGACCTGTTGTTACCCATACTTGTGGATTCATTATGATTGCTGCATCAATTCCTACATTATATCGATTTTGTATTATAAATTTTTTCCACCATGCATCTTTTATATTCTTCTTTAATTCTGCTCCTAATGGTCCATAATCCCAAGAATTTGCAAGGCCTCCATAAATTTCTGATCCTGAATAAACGAATCCTCTTGATTTACACAAATTCACAATTTTTTCCATTGTTTCTACCATAAATAATACCTCCTATTATTTTTAATCAGTTTATCGGTAAGAACCCCCAGTCGCCTAAAAACGACAGCCCCCTTAGAAAAAGGAGCCTTTATATTTCTTAATTATATATATACTCATCTTAAATAGTATTAGTGTGTTGTTTCCTTAGTTACATTTTTTTCTAGTTTGTTTTCGTAAATAACTGCTGTACTAATTACAATTGCTATATATAGTAAAATTGCTAGTGGCATGGTGTATACACTTATAGGAATTCTTGCAATTCCTATAATACTTAAAAATAGTGCTTCTGATACTATTAGTCTTAATAATAATGTGGAAGTTACTTTAACAGTTCCAAGGCTCATATACCTTATTGCTATATATATAAGAATTATTATACTTGTAAATATAATTGGCATTATATATGGTTTTAATATATCTCTTCCTCTTAAATGTGGTACTGTAATCGTTTGTAATACTTGTTTTGTTTCTTCTATTTGGTATTTCTCTTTTAATTTTGTTTCTAATGTACTAATTTGTTCATCACTTGCTTGTTTTACTGAAATTGCAACAGCATCATGAAATGTCTCAATTTCTTGATATATTATTTCTTGTTTTCCAAAAGTCTCTTCTGCAATCTTCTTTATGTCTTGTATATCATAGGCTTTGCCTAAATATGCTTCAATTTGTGTGTGTTCACTATACATTAATGAAAAATTTAGTTTAAGTACAAATATTGATATTATTCCTATTATAATAATTGCAACTATAAAA
>CAQOYX010000115.1 GCA_948852375.1 uncultured Clostridia bacterium | reverse complement strand
TTATAAAATTTATTATTTCTTGTCGTTTTTACTTGAATTTATTTTATATTTGATATAGTATTTATATATAATTTTTATTGCATACCAAGGAGGAAAAATATAATGCCAAGAAAAACAAAAGAAGTAAAAAAAATAGAACCAATATCTAATAATACAAATACAACTAAATCAGTTGCATCCGCAAAAAATAAATCTATCACTTCTACCAAAGCTAAAATGGCTGTATCTACAAAAACTAAATCAACTACTTCTACTAAATCTACAGTATCAACATCTTCTAAAACTAAGGTAGAAAAAAATACTAAAGCAAAAGTAATAAAATCAACAAAAACTAAGATTACTAAATCAGATTTAGTTTCTGTTATGGAATATTACGATTTACCATATAGATATAATCAAACCATTGTAAAAATACTGGCACAAACTCCTAATATGTTGTTTGTATATTGGGATATTTCTGATATAGATATAAAATCTCTTGAAGAACATTATGGAAATGATTTCTTTAAAAAAACAAAACCTATATTAATAATTCATAATAAAACTATGAATTATTCTTTTGAAGTTGAAATAAATGATTTTGCAAACTCATGGTATTTACATGTTAATGATGCAAATTGTAAATATGAAATTGAACTAGGAAGACGTCCTTTTAACTATACTTATACAATTAATGAAGATTATATTCATATATCTTCTTCAAATGAAATGGATGCTCCTAATAATCATATTTTATTTGAAAAATTTAACCCTAATGTAACTTACAAAAATGCCAAAACTGGTGCTACTTCTAAAAAAGACTTTTCTAGTATTGCAAACTATAAAAACATACAAGAAATATATAATATACACGATTTATATAAAACAATATATAAAGAAGATTTATTTAATGAAATAGCATCTAATAATTTATCAAATCCCTCTTCATTGTCTTCTTATTGAGGCTTACTATAAAGGTTTATAGGTAAAACCTTATTTAAAAATCTAAATATTATACAAGGATATTATTAATTATGAATAAAGAAAAAGGATATGTAAGTTTTGTCTTACATGCACATTTACCTTTTGTGCATCATCCAGAAAGTGAAGATTATTTAGAAGAGGATTGGCTTTATGAAGCAATCTCTGAAACATATATACCACTATTAACTAATTTTAAAAAACTAGAGGAAGAGAAAGTTGATTTTAGAATTACAATGTCACTTACTCCCCCTCTTCTTTCTATGCTAGATAATAAAATGTTACAAAGAAGGTATATTAAATATTTAAAAAAACATATTGAACTTTCGAAAAAAGAAATAATTAGAACTGCTTATGATGAAAACCTTAACAACCTATCTAAATATTATTTAAATAGATATACAAGTGATTTACACATATTTAAAGATATATACAATTGCAATTTAATAGAAGGATTTAAATATTTCCAAGATATTGGTGTTTTGGAAATTATTACTTGTGGAGCAACACATGGATATTTCCCTATTTTATATGTAAATGAAAAAACTGTAAAAGCTCAAATCGCAATAGGTGTACAAACATATGAAAAATACTTTGGAAAAAAACCTCATGGTATTTGGTTACCTGAATGTGGCTATGTTCCTGAAGCAGATAAATACCTAAAAGAATTTGGTATACAATATATTATAACAGAATCACATGGAATTTTATATGCAGACCCTACCCCAGTTTATGGAACTTATGCACCTATTGTATCTAAAGATGATATTATAGCATTTGGACGCGATATTGAATCTTCAAGGCAAGTATGGAGTTCTATAAATGGCTATCCTGGTGATTATAACTACCGTGAATTTTACCGTGATATTGGTTATGATGCTGACTATAAATATATAAAACCATATATAGCTCATAATGGTGTAAGAGTTCATACAGGAATTAAATATTACAGAATAACTGGAGATACTGATAATAAAGATTATTACAACCTAACATGGGCAATGGATTCAGTAGAAAAACAAGCTGGACATTTCTTTGATTCAAGACATGCACAAATTGCAAATCTCGCACCACATATGCATATACCTCCTATTATTTTATGTCCATATGATGCTGAACTTTATGGGCATTGGTGGTATGAAGGACCAGATTGGTTATATATTTTATTTAAGAAAATCTATTATGATAAATGTAATTTTAGGTTAATTACTCCTACCGAATACATAGATAAATACCCCGAAATACAAGAAGCTACACCATGTAGGTCTAGCTGGGGTGCAAATGGATATAGTGAAGTATGGCTAAACCAAACAAATGAGTATGTACACAAACATTTACATGTTGCAGGTGACAGAATGGTAGAACTTTGCCACTTATTTCCTAATGAAAAAAACAAGAAAAAAAAGCTTGCATTAAATCAATGTGCAAGAGAATTATTACTTGCTCAAAGCAGTGACTGGCTATTTATTATAACTAATGGAACAATGGTAGATTATGCTAAAAAAAGAATAAAAGATCATATTGGTAGGTTTACAAAATTGTATTATATGATAAAAGATAATAATATAGATGAAGAATTTTTAAAAGATATAGAAAAAAAGGATCCAATTTTTCCTGAGATTGATTATATGATATATTATTAAATTAATCAGAACGTGGTGGACGTGGTGGCATGCAATTCCACAACATTTTAATTAAAGCAGGGCTTAATTAAAAGCCCTGTCATTTTTAATGTTACACCATCACACATCAAGCTTAATTCGACCAACGCTACGGTTGTAATCTTCGCTAAAGTCGTTTATCTTAATCGCACTAGCCAAAGGAGTTATTCGACCATAGTTTTTATAGTTTCCTCCTCTAAGTTCTAGCTTTAACCCAAGATTCACTTTTATGATCTTTCCAGTGTTTCCTAAGTCATACATATCTCCAAGTCTCCGGCTTCCTGTAGGTTCAAAATCCTTTTTTGCATTTACTGAATCTGCAAAATGCCCTATCCCCTTGCTGTTAACACATACTGCCTGCCATGCTTCTGCTACTGTATATCCAATTTTCACAAATGACTTTATACACATTACCAATAGCACTACATCATCATCTAACTCATTACACAGACAGCTATTCTTCTCTGGCATAAACTTAAGTGCATTTTCATACCACCAAAGTGGCGATTTGCCAACTGCTGGTTTTCTTCCTGCACAATAGATAATAGTCTCTCCATCGTCCTCAAATGATGGATCCATAGCTGGAATACGGAAATTTTTCATTCCACTTTTCATTGCCTGAATAACATTATTCATTACTCGCTTTTCATTGCGATGTTTTGGCTTGTAATTCATAACACTATCGCTCAGCCGCATCCCTTCAATATCTACTACCAAAAACGTTTTTTCAAAATTACTGTCACTCATAATGTCTCCTTTCGATTTTTTGCAACATTAAACATAAAAACGTAATACATACATTTATTATATATCAATTTTACATAATTTTCAAGTTTTATATTTTTTTCGTGCTTATCTTTCTTACACAGGTAAATATTTTGCCTAGTATAAAATTTTACATTAACTTTCCCATAAAAACCCTAATTCAAAACTAAATTATTATATTGTATATATTTCACACAATAAACAAGTTTCCAAAATAGTAGATATTGCATAAAATAATGTATATCTAAAAAATTTTGGTAGATACTATTTTTAAAGCGTGAAAGGAGATTTTTTAATATGAAATCTATATGCATTAAAAGTAACAATAAATATATTATAGATTATCTACTAAAAGATTTTTCTAATATAAATTTAGATTCTATCTATTTATCTAACAATAGTTTTAAAATTTATGATAATGTTATTATGCACTATTCAGGTAATAATATAAAAGATTTTTATAAAATATTATGTGAT
>CAQOYX010000114.1 GCA_948852375.1 uncultured Clostridia bacterium | reverse complement strand
TTGATAATATAATATTTCTTTCTTCATATTTAGAATATATCTTATTTTTTTCGACATTTCAAATCCATTTTCGACATTCTATTTTATTTATTTTTCGTTTTTATTTACATCTTCTATTGCATTTTTTATTGCTATGTTTACTAATTTGTATATTGATAAATTGTATTTTTCTCTCATTTCTTCTAGTTCATTAAATAATGATTCTCTAATTAATAACGAATGTTGTACTGTTATTTCTTCTTTTTCTCTTGCATATATTTTTATGTTTTTGTTTTTTATTAGTTCTTCTATGCATCCATTTATTAGTTGGTTTGTTGATGTGTGATAAACTTGCTCTGATAGTTCATTTAATTTATTATATAACTTATCTTCTATTTCTATTGTTTTCTTTAGTAGTGGTTCTCTTTTCCAAAATCTATCAAATGCTCCCATATTTACTATAATTCCTTTCTTTTTTGATATAAATAACACTCCATTTTTTGAATTTTGATTTTACTAATAGTAAAATTATATTTTATATGGTATGCAGTTTTTAACTATGTATACATATAGTTTTTTCTTATATTCTATTGCATATTAGTTAATTTTAACTTATAATGTATGGTATGGAAATTAAAATGAAACTGCTTGCATAAAGGCAATGTTTTTTATTATTTTATGCTTTGATGGAAAGGATTTTAAATTAATTATGTATGTTAATAATAGATTAATTGAATTTTTAAATATGTCAAGTTTTATATCACGCTCTAACATTTTTTTAACTGATTTAGAAAAGGTAATTTTCATTTCTTCTAATGCTAGTTCGGATTATCTAAATAATGTGTTAAGTATTGAGTTAAAAAAAATTTTGAATTTATATATTAATGATACTTCTTGTGCTGACTATTTAAATGTTTCTATGGATAATATTGTTCCTATTTTTTGGGGTGATACTGCTAAATATATGTCTCAAATTATTTTGCCAATTGTTACTAATTGTGTTGTTGCTGGTTTACTGATTTTTACTGCTGATGATAGAAAGTATTTGCCATCCAATTTAAAATATGCTAAAACTACTAAGCAGTTTGCTGAAGTTCTTATAGGTTGAAATTATATAGAATTTCAATATATTATGTTTTTATATTTTTTTAATAGTACATTTTTATAATTTTTTCATACTATATTTTGAGGTGATTTGAACTGTGAGTATTGTTTCTACTAATGTTTCTTATAATTATGATATTTTAATTAAAGATATGTATGCTTTAAAGAATGCTTATCCATTTTTATACATAGATAGTATTGGTGATAGTGTTCTTGGTAATGCTATAGTTTATTTTAGGATTGGTAGGGGTAAAAAAGAAGTATTTTATAACGCTTCGTTTCATGCAAATGAGTGGATTACTACTCCTATACTTATGAAATTTATAGAGGATTTTTGTATTGCCTTTTCTAATAATTCTACTATTTATGGATATAATGCAAGAGAAATTTTCAATTCTGTTTCTATTTATATTGTTCCTATGGTAAATCCTGATCGGAGTAAATCTTGTTACTGGGAATCTTGCTTATAATAGTAGTGCGTATAATTACGCAAAAGGTATTGCTAGTAGATATTCTGATATACCATTTCCTAGTCGGATGGAAAGCTAATATCGAGGGTGAAAATTTGATTAACTTCCACCTTTTTATTTTCAAAAAATAATGCAGTTTATACTACATTAATCATATATTTAGTTTTTATTAAAGCTTTATCTATCCGATATTATTTTCAAATAGTTTATCGTTTTGTAAAATTTCTTTAATCTCAATAAACTCATCTATGTTTTCATTTATTGTATTTAATGGTGCAAAGTTAAATGAAATAAAAACATTTTTATCTTTGTCTATCTCTATTTTATCAATCAATCTAAATAAATAGGATTTATCTACTTCTTTCATCTCTAAAAACTCATTAATTACTTTATTTATCTGTTCTTCATCATTCTTGTTTTTAATAGCCTGTTGTCCTTGTAAGACTTGAAATCTATCCATTAGTTCACTTTTTTCATTTATTAATTTTTCTCTTTCATTAACAAACCTAGCAGATATTCTTGTAAAATCAATATAAGTCAATATACCATTTAATTTATCATTATACAAGCTATCCAGATTTTTGTTAATACCAGCTATTTTAATATCTATTACTTCAATTTGCTTTTTTACAGATGCCACTAAATCGATTGACTTATCTTTTACTTTTTTATAAGTTTCTTCTAACATCGTACGATTAGCATATATCCTACAAACTTGTCTTACAATTTCAAGTATTCTTTTTTCAAACTTTGGATAATTCAAATTTCTTACATAGCAACCTCGTTTTTGATAGCCTGTATCTACTATATATGGAATCTTTGGTCGATTACTATTATGATTTACTTTTAATACAATTTGCATTTGCCAACCGACAATGTTTGCAATAAATTAATCCTCGTAATAAATAGTCATATTGTTTTACAACTTTTTTGGCTCGTTCTTTATGTATTATTTGTGCTTTTTCAAATATATCTTTATCAATAATCGCTTCGTGCGTATTTTCAACTCTTATATGTTTTTCTTTTTCCACCTTACGAAGTTTTTTTACTTTGTATGAAACAACAGATACCTTATTTTGAACTGTATTTCCAATATAAACCTCATTTTTTAACATATCACATACAGTAGTTGCATTCCAAAAATAATTGGTGTTATTTTCATTTTGAACAATATTAGTCTTTCTATACCCATAAGGACTTAAGTAATGATTTTTATTTAAATATTCAACAATTAACTTACTTCCAGTTCCGTTTACATACATATCAAATATTTTTCTAACTACATCTACAACATTATTATCAATTACTAATTTGTTTTTATTAGTTAAATCTTTTTTATATCCGATATGCTGATGTACTGCATAAATATGCTCCTTGCTTTTGTTTTTCTTTAAAAACACTTCTGATTTTTTTAGATATGTCCTTTGCATACATATCATTTAAAATTGCTTTAAATGGAGTTATATCATTATTTACTGTTTCACTATATGTATCTATTCCATCTAATATTGAAACATATCTTACCCCGTTTTCTGGAAAGTAATTTTCTATGTAATAACCTGTTTTTATATAATCTCTTCCAAGTCTTGATAAATCTTTTGTTATTACCATATTAATTTTTTGATTTTCAATATCTGCAATTAATCTATTAAACTCTGGTCTATCAAATGTAGTTCCTGATACTCCATCATCAATATATTCATCTACAATGTTCAAATCTTCTTCTTTTAAATATCTTTCAATTATTTTTCTTTGATTTCCAATACTTTCACTTTCTTGTTTATCGCCATCTTCTCTTGATAACCTTATATACATGCCGTACTTTATAGTTTTTAGTTATTAGTTTAAACATTTCACTCCTTCCCATAAAAATATTTACAGTAGTATTATCATAACGTAGTCTTTATTTTTTGTCAGCTACATTTTCAATATTTTTATTGTCTGTTTTCTTTTCAGTAAAATCATAAAACATTTTACAAATAACTTTATCAATAGGCTGTTTTGCTTTATTAAATTTACAGTATATTTTTATATCATCTTTTTTCAAAACATACACCTCTTAATTATGTTTATTACTATTTAAGAATGATATTCGTATAATGAAAAAAAATTTTTTTACACATCAAACTTAAAGAAGTTATAATCACTATACATTAATTTTGAAAACTTTTATTAAAATGGATACATAAAAAGAAATTTGGGTAGAAAAAAGATGAAACTTTTTTCAAATTTCATCTTTTCAAATCAAAAAAGTATTTTTTTGATTTCGAACTAATCTATTCCTAAAATTTTTCAATTTTTTATTTATAATTATATTC
>CAQOYX010000113.1:1389-3928 GCA_948852375.1 uncultured Clostridia bacterium | reverse complement strand
ATGTTTTTATTCTTTCTGTTTTTCCTATTCCAGATGGTCCTCTTAATAATACTGATTCTCCTGCCTCAATCCAATTTTGTATTATTTCAGTGTCTGTCATTTTCTCTCTATCATCCATTTTTGTTTTGTCTGGGTTTAATTTTTGTAATCTAGATTTTCTTGGCTTAAAATCTACTGTTTCTTCTATTTGTTCACCTAAAGTTATTGTACCTCTTGATTGTTCCAAATCTCTAGCCAAATATCTATCCATAAATGTTTTTATATCTGTTTTATCGAAATCTCTTGTATGATAATTTCTTTCTTTATTAAATTGAACTCCTGCAAATATTAGTTTTTCAGTTATCATCATTCGAGATTTTTCATCTACTATCCATTTAACTGGTTGTACTTCTATCCACACATCATCGCCATCTTTATACTGTTCTCCATTTGAAAGTGTAAAGTTACCTCCATCATAATATGAATTTGTTTTAACTCTCACATATCTTTTTCCATTGTACTCATATTCTTGATGAGTTTGTGGCTCAAATGGTGTTTCATATTCAGTGTATCGAGTCGAATCTGTTGTATAGCTGTTCCTCGTTTTTGGAAGTCTACCACTTTTATATTCTCTTTCTAGTCTTTCTTGCATATCTTTTGATACTGCTTTTTGTGGATAATATCCATACTCTACTTCAATGATACCATCTCTTCCTCTTTTCCCACTCTCTCCGTTCGTGGGGATTGAACTGATTGATGAGAACGGTAAAGCTGGGCGAGCCCCACCAGTGCGTTTGTCAACATAGTTGTAGTCACCAGTACCATCATCGTCAACCACGCGCGCGTCATTATCTCCATCATCTGACTTTGTCCAATAATATCCAGTTCTTCCTTCCAAAGAATTATCATTATCTATATGATAATCGGAAACATAAGCACCTAAAAGAATAGAGAAATCTGTTATTGCTGCTTTTGTTCCTCTCTTTTCTAATATTTCTAATTTATCGCTTCCAAAATATTGTTCTTCTGTTAAAAAAGTAAAATTACTCATCTATACTACTCCTATATTTGTATATCCATAGAATTTTTATATAAATTTCATAGATACATTATCTCTTTTTTTATTCTACCATAACAGTCTTTTTTTGGGAATAGTTTTACATATTTTTTTACAGTTTTTGTGGAAAAGTTGCTTTTTTTAATTTTTGGCTTTCTTTTGTGTCTTTAATATGATTGTAAAATGCATTTTTTCTGATGTAAATATATTCAGCATCAACAATATTCTTTTCTTTTAATTTATCTAATGTCTTCAAATGTTTTTTTAACCTTTGCTTAGATGAAACTCGTAATTTTCTTGTTATACTGCCATTCTCATTTAATATGTGTCTATATCCTAAAAAATCTATTCCATTTTTCACAATTCCTATTTGTGTCTTTTGATTAAGGGATAACTTTAATTCAGCTTCACATTTTGTCTTAATTTTTGAAAGCGAATATTGCAAATAACTTTTATCTCTATGAATTAAAATCATATCATCCATATAACGAATATATCCTTTTATTCTTAAATCTTCTTTAATAAATCTATCTATTACATTCAAATATAAAAGTGCAAACCATTGACTAGATTGATTTCCAAGTGGTAAACCAATATCTGCATTATTAGGTTGTTCCCTTACTAATTTTTCTATCATCCACATTTCATCACTTGAAAAGTTGATTTTTCTTAGTAAATTTAATAATACCTCATGATCTATGCTTTGAAAATATTTTCTTATATCACATTTTAGAAAAAATATTTTATTATTTTGTTCTTTTCTATACTCATTTCTCAAAAAATTTTCTAATCTTTTTATAGCAAATGTTGTCCCTTTTTCTTTTCTGCATGCTGCATTATCATATATTAGTTTTTTATCAATTTTATCTCTTAATGCTATATCACAAAAGCACTTTATAACTACCCTATCTCTAAAAGGTAATGCTTCTATCACTCTTTCCTTTGGCTCATATATCAAAAATTCTTTATATTTTCCTAATTTATACTTTTTAGTAATTATTTCATTCATTAGATTACTTATATTACTTGATAAATTAGTTTCAAATCGTATCACTTCTCCTTTATGTTGTTTGGATTTTCTGCATTCTTTATATGCATCATATAAATTTTCAAATGTAAAAATTTCTTTTAATTCCATGTCTAATTCCCTCCTAAAAAAAGAACGCTCCTTAAAACTTGCAAAAAATAGATTATCTATTCGTTGCTCGTGTAAGCGTTCATATTCTTCCACCGCACTATTTCTTTAGCGGTTAGAAAAGAGAAAAATTCCTTCACTTTAAAATACTGATATATTTTTCTTAAAATATATTTCTCTGATTCTTTATTTAGAATCCACTTTTATAGGATTTATCAAAAGTGAATCTGGGCGAGCCCCACCATTGCGTTTGTTAACATTGTTGTTGTTTCTATTACCATTATCGTTAACCACGCGCGCGTCATGGAGAATGGGGCTACAAAGAAAAACCCGAAATAAATTTTTCTCTTAATTAAAAGCCTTTCAGC
>CAQOYX010000113.1:0-1379 GCA_948852375.1 uncultured Clostridia bacterium | reverse complement strand
GGGCTACAAAGAAAAACCCGAAATAAATTTTTCTCTTAATTAAAAGCCTTTCAGCTTAAAATCCTAATTTCGTTTTTTCCATCTTTCATCATCACTCTTTTTCCATGCTACTGTCAAATTAATTGCTTCTGATAATTGAATAGAAATTTGTTTATATTGTTTCTTTAATATGCATCCAGAATTTTCTGCTACCATAGAAACATATCCTAATAATTTTAGTTTTACTATTGCTTGTTTTTGAAGTTCTTCTCTTTTAATTTTCTTTTCTATTGCATCCATTCTAATAAAATTAGCCTCTAATAAACATTCTAAAGTATCAAGACAATAGTTTTGCATTCTATTTACAAATACACCTCTAAATTTTTTGGGCGACTTTTCTGTAACTGCGATTATATAAGCTGCTAGTTTTTTTACTACTGTTATAACAATTAAATCATTTGCATTAAATGGTAGCTTATTTATTTTTTCTAATTCATTGTCATTTTCTACACTTTCTTCGATTTCTTTTTTGTTAAATTTCTTATTTTCAGCAGTAGCAATAGCTTGCTTTACTGCTACTTTATCCTCAATACTATTTTCCGTTCCATTACAATCTTCTAATTTTTTAGGTATTTTCAAATTACTATCTCTACTTACTTGTAACATTTTTATCCTCCTTATACATTTCCATATTTTAACATAAACTCCCTAAAAAATCTATTAAATTCAATGTTTTAAACTTCTTCTTTAATTTTTGTTATCTTATTTAAAAGTTTATTATAATCCTCTCTACTAACGCCTGTTCCTTCCAAAGATTTTTGATACTTTTTTTCTTCTTTAGATAAATATTCTTCTGGATCATCATAATATAATAATAATTCTAGCATCAAACACTCTATTTCATATTCTGTATGCTTTTTATTTTTTATTGTAATGCCTAATTTTTTTAATATCCTTTTCTCCTTTAAATTTAATAATTTTCTTATATTTAGAATTTCCAAATTATGATATTTTTTATCCCACTCTAAATATTCTTTATGCTCCAAGTCTTGTTTAATCCTTTTTAATTCTGTATATATTTCTTCATAATTATCAATTGGTTTCTTTATGTATCCAGCAACTTCTAATCCATTATTTATAACAAATCTTTTTTCATCCGCAGATATAACTAAAAATTCAGGTCCTTTTTTATTTAAAAAGTATTCTTTTATAATTTCTAGTCCAGTATATTTGTGATTTCTTACAAGATCGGTTATTACAATATCTGGTTTTAATTTATCTATCATTTCTATTTCTTCTTCATCAGTATTCACTATTCCTAAAATTTCAATATCATTATAATTTATTAAAAATTTTTTTAATAAATCACATAGACCTTTATTATCATCAGCTATTATTAT
>CAQOYX010000112.1 GCA_948852375.1 uncultured Clostridia bacterium | reverse complement strand
ATATAGGAAATCTTGTCCACTATGGTGGAAATTTTACGAAAGTGGCATTTTATTTTACGAAAAAATAAATAGTACAAAAATTGTACTATTGTATTACTCTATATAATTCTTCTACTTTTCTGTTTAAAGCATGTGCTATCCTTACAGCCATCGATAGTGACGGCTCTTTTTCATTATTTTCTATATAACTTAAATGCGAAGCAGATATTCCTGTCATTCTTGATAATTCTCGTAAAGTATATCCGCTCTTTTATTCTTATCTCTTTTACTAATATCTCTATTCTCATACTTTCCACCTTTTTTTAGTATGTCCAAAATCTTATATACCATACTTCTTGTTCACTATGGTGGAAAAATGCAATTTTCGTATATGAAACTATTTTTTTCTTTTCAATTCTTCGAAATTTTTCACATTTTCATGACATTCTAAAGTAAATGCACTAAATAAATTATTCTCATGTGCATATTTGTCCCATTCCTCTCTTGAGCAATTCGGATTTTTCTTTATATATTTTTTAAAAGCTCTTTTACTCTTCTTATAATAATTTATCATATATTTAATATGTACAAAAAGAGAAAGTCTTATACGACTTCCTCAGCTAGTTCTATTATTTTCTTGAATTTCTTAGTTCGTGATATGTATTTTAAACTTTCTACATTTAATATTAAATAATCTTTTACTACTTTTACATATTCCCTTTCATCTTTTATATTTAATAATATTATCATTTGTAGAGATTTTATATATGCTTCTTTCATATTACATCATCTCCTTTTATGTTATTATAGCATATTATGTTACTTTTGTTTGTTGCAATTTGTCGAAAAGAAAAAGAACTATTTCTAGTTCTCTTTCATGTAATTTGCATATGTATCAACAAATCTGTTTAATTCGTCTTGTGTTACTGAGCCAATTTTAAATTGAATTTCATCTTCAGAAATTTCAATTAAGTCATCACACTTTACGATACTATCTTTTAACAAATTGTTTGTGCTATTTTTATTTAATCTTTCGTTATACGGATATGTTTCTTTATTTATTTTTGAAGATAATAAAAATCCAAAATAATCAATATCTACAGCTTGTCCATCATCTATTATTACAAAACTGTGTCTTCTTCCATTTTCCTCTGTTTTGTACATATAATTCGATACAAATACTATGTCTCCAATACTAAACTTCTTCATTCTATCTTGTCGCTCCTTCGTTTCTAGAAGTATAATATATGATTTCATCTTCTGTTAAAGCTGTTTCTTTTCCTTCGTTTGTTTCAGAGAAATCTGAATATTTTTTTACTAATCCTTTCTTTTTAGCTTTTGCAATTAAATCTGTTACTTTAGATTTATAAAGATTATTAATCATGTTTATACCTCCCTTCAATATTATTTCAAATTATATATATTTAATACTATATTATTTCAAAAAATGAAATTTGATACTACTATTATATCATAAATTTAACATAATATCAAATATATGCTTATCTTTCGTACATTCTTTATATCATTAAATATCTAAAATTGCAATATGTTTTTTTATATTTTATTATTATACCATTATTTTTTTATTCTATTCATTGTTGTTTTCTCGATTTTCAGCTCAAAAATCGACCTCTTAAATTGCGTTTTAAGCCATTTTAGTTTTCAACCAAACATGTTATATAACTTGATTTTTAGCTGTTTTGAGAACTTTTAAAAAAATTAAACTTTTTTGAAAAAATACTTGACTTACTCGTACGAGTATGCTATAATATAATTAGTTCAAAGGAAAGGAGGTCTCTAATATGATTACAAAACTAAAAAAGCTTATAGCTTCACACCGCAAAATGAGAAAGCTACAAGCTAAACGCAAAAAACTTTGGAATGACATCTTAGACATTCACTACATGTTTTAAGCTGAGAGGGTAACTTCCCTCTCTTGCATATATAAATTATATACTATATAATAAAGAAAATCAAGAGAGGTGGTAAAAAATGGCTAGAGATATTAAAAAAGAATATAAATGGTCTAAACAAAAATATACTAGAATACTTGGAGATATAGATAAAGAGCTTGGAGATGAGCTAAAAGAAAAATTAAAAAGTGAAGGAAAATCAATTGCCAGCTGGATTACAGAGAATGCTAAGAAATATTTGAAAAAAATTTAAAAAAATATTAAAAAAGTATTGACATACTCGTACGAGTATGCTATAATATAATTAAGTTAAGAGAGATAAGACTAGACCAAATGGCTAGCACTCTAAAGGAGAAAAGTTATGAATGATTTAGTAACTATAATTAGAAACGCAACTGAAGAAAATGAAAAAAAATTGAAAAAAGTCTTATTAGGTTTAAACTCTGTAAAAGAAATTATTGAAAAAAATAATGAATTTAATTTTGATATAAAAATGGAATTTAACTTTAATACAAAATTATTAGAAGTTAAATATGAAATAGAAAATGCAACAAACGAAATAAGTGCTTATTTTTCAGCAGATTACTCAGCATTTGCTCGCGAAAGTTTAGATATCTCAACAAGTTTAATTACATATGCTAATGCTTATTTTAATAATGAAAATCTAAAATTCAACGCAGGCGATTTTGAAGGCGATAATTACGTAGATATTAAAAGTTATATTAAAAGTTTGTTTGAAGAAGATGAAAAATTACAATTTTCAATTATTGACGAAAATTTAGAAGAAGAAATATAAAATCAAGAGGGTTTGATATGCGAGGATATAACATAGATGATTACATCGGAAAACGATTTAATCATCTTACTTTAATAAAGAATTTAAATAAAATTGATGATCGTAATTCTAAATTAGCACTATTTAAATGCGATTGTGGAAATGAAAAAGAAATGGTGTTTACACAAGTTCTACATAGCGACATAAAAAGCTGCGGTTGCAAACAAGGATACTTGAATGAGAAATCACGTCAAAAACAAAAAGAAACATTGATTGAATTATATAAAAATAGCACTATGAAAAACAATAAAACAGGTCATACAGGCATATCTGTCGCGAATGGAAAATATAGAGTTAGAATACAGAAAGATGGGAAACAATATCACTTAGGTTATCGTGATAATATAGATGAAGCAATACAATTGAGGATTGAAGGCGAAAGAAAATATTTTAAAAATATTGACAAAAATTAATGACTATCATATACTATTTATTAATAAAGAATAACTCAACTAAAATTAGTTATTCACGGGGCTCGTTTTACGGGCGGTAACATTCTAGCAATAGAGTGTTATTTTTTTATTTAAAGCTAGACTAGAAATCTAATCTAGCTCTACTTTTATAATTTAGTACAATAATCTAAACAAATCCAACCACTTGCTGTGTATCCCCAGTTTCCAATTGCTCTAGTTACTGTGCATACTACTCCACGTTTATATCCGTTTATATAGTAGTTTCCTAATCGGCTATTTTGATTTCTAGCATTATTTGTTAATTGTCTATAATTTTTAGCTCTATAACTAGTTCCTGCTCCGTATCTTACATTTAATACACTAGCATTAACTTTATATGTTCCTGTTCTGTAACCAGTTATTTTAGCTTGTGTTGTAATTTTATTAGTATATGCTAAACATATCCAACCATGATTTGTTTTTCCAAATCCGTTACTTTCTGCTAATATTGTTACTACTGTATTTTTTGCATATCCTCCTACTCTACTATAAGAAGTACTAGCACCATTTCTTATGTTTAATCCACTATTTGCTGTGATTTTTACTTGATAATTCACAGATGATACACTATTTGTTGAATTACTTATTACTACGTTTGTTGTATTCTCTTTTATGTCTGTTCTATCGTTTTTAAAACAGAAAAACTTTTGATAATTAGCATAGTTTCTAAAATTATCTATACTTACATATACAGTATTCCCTCTTACTTCTGCTTTTTCTCTACGACTAGAAACATCAAATTTTCCA
>CAQOYX010000111.1 GCA_948852375.1 uncultured Clostridia bacterium | reverse complement strand
AATTGTTTTAAAAATGAAAAACTTATTATTACATAAATTATATAAAAAAAGTTTGAAATTATTTTTCAAACTTTTTTATCTGTCTTACAATATAATCATATTTTATGCTTATTATTTTCATTAATTGTTTATATGGCTTAAGTTTATGTATTTTAAATAAAAAATTTTAACTGTACCTACTATTTAACGAGCATATAAATACAATGTACCAGTAGTTTCTTTACCATCTGCACCACACCATCCCATACAAAATCCGCTTATCTTCATTGTAGTAGATAGCCATCACGCCACTATATCCTGTACCATGACCTGTTATCCTCCAATGTAGTATGAAGTAGCTAAATTCATTTTAAGCATCGACATAGGTATTAAACAAGAGCTACACCTATCTCCATTCAACCAAACTCCAATAAGTAAAATCTCATTATATCCTGCTTTACTTAAACTTTCATATGTTGAATTTGATATTGTAGTAATTGTAGAAGTACCAATTAAAGTCCAATTTTTTTTTTCTTTTAGTTTGGCATCTATAATTTTATTCAAATCCTCAACACTAACAGTAATATATGAACCATCATTTGTAGCAATCATCATAGAACTATATAATTCATTTAAATCAGCTAATTCCTTATTTTGAGCATTAATATAATTATTTCCGAGCATTTTTAGATAACATAAATATTCCATTTTTACCAAAAGTTAAACTTAAAGTAACACCTGCTAAAATTAGTAATAGAATTATAATTATAACAAGAGTAATTAAAGTTATTGCATTTGTATTATATCTATATTTTAATAAATAACTTTTCTTCATATGTATTTCTTCCTTATAATATATTTACAATCAATTTTTTATAATAATACCATAACAATAAAACAATTGCAACAACAATATATAAAAAAGTCTTGTTTTTTTTTCTAATATGTGTTAAACTAATCAATAGACAATTTATTAACTTTATAGGAGGTGCAATTTAAAATGGCAAAATGTATGATATGTGAAAAAACTTTAACTCATGGAAATAAATTAAGTATTACTCGTTCTCATATTAGTAAAAGAACTACAAGAACTTGGAAGCCAAATATTAGAAGTGTAAAAGCTATAATAGATGGTGAACCAAAAAGAATAACTGTATGTGCTAAATGTTTACGTGCTGGAAAAGTTAAAAGAGCATAAAAATAGACAAAAAACTTGGGTGATTAGAATCACCTTTTACATAATAAAAAAGTAGGCATAACCTACTTTTTTATTATAGTAAAATTAAAATATGGCTTTACTTTAACTTTAGTACAAAATGCTATAAATAAACTTTGTTGTTTAATTATGTACTATTCTTTTATACCAAAGATTAGTTTAACAAAACCCCTTAGAAATTTAGGTACTTTTTTAACTACTATTTGCATATATAACACTCCCCTTTTTATATTTTAACATGAAAGCCAAATTAAACCTAATATTAAGACTGCTACCCCAATTAAGAATAACCACCCTGCTATTGGAAGTAATAAAACTAGCAAAATTCCTAATCCCATACCTATAAAACACACTCCACAAGTTTTCTTAAGTATTCCAAACATAATACCTTACCTCCAATCCTTAATAATATTATATTAAAATATAAAAAAAACGTGAATGAAATGAAATAAATCCTAAATACTAACATTTAAAAGAAGGAGGATTAATCTGATAATTTAAATATTTGATAATTGGATTATACATAAAGTAATGAAATTAAATAAAAAAGAAACAATAGAACTTGTAGAAAAATTAAAAAAAACTTATCCTTATGCTACTTGTAGCTTAGATTTTAAAACTCCATTTGAACTTGTTGTTGCTGTTATGCTATCTGCTCAATGTACAGATGAAAGAGTAAATAAAGTAACTCCTACTATATTTAAAACTTATTCTACTCCACAAGACTTCGCAAGCATCAATATAGATAACCTTGAAAAATTAATTCATTCCTGTGGCTTTTATAAAAATAAAGCTAAAAATATAAAAGCATGTGCTAAAAAAATTATAGATAATTTTAATGGAGAAGTACCTCATACAATAGAAGAATTAACTTCACTTCCTGGAGTTGGTAGAAAAAGTGCAAATGTTATTATGCTTGAAGTTTTTAAAAATCCTGTTGGAATTGCAGTAGATACACATGCTAAAAGAATTTCAAATAGAATTGGACTTTCAAATGAAAGCACTCCTGAAAAAATAGAACAGGATTTATTGAAAATTTTTCCTAAAGAGTATTTAAAGGATATTAACCATTTATTTGTATGGCATGGCAGAAAAACTTGTAATGCAAGAAACCCAAAATGTAAAGAATGTGCTATACATGATTTTTGTAAAACATGGAAAGAACAACAGTAGAATAAATATTCATTTACTTAAAGGAATAGCATAAAATTACTGTTGGTTCTTAATTATATAATTATTTTAAAAAATATGTATAAAAATTGAATCTGTACTAATACTAGCACTAAAGAGGTGATTGTTTTGACAAACATAAATTGTTTGGCTAATTGTGTTTATCAAAAAGATGGTAAGTGCTGTTTTGAAAATATATCATCTACAACAGTAACCCCTGCTTCTAATTGTGCTTATTTTCTAAAAAAAGAAACAGTAACTAAATAAACATAGTTACTGTTTCTTTTTTTAGTATGGATGAACATTTCTTTGTCCGAAGGAGCAAATTCACTTTTGTTATTTTATTTCTCCTTTACTTCTGTCTTTTTAATTTTTGAATATAACTGTAAAATTATTATTCCAAATCCTATTAGTTCAATAACAGCATAAATAACATTTCCAACATAAGGAATAGCTTTTAATATTCCAAATATAGTTATAATACCAATTAAAATAAGTATCTTTTTATATTTTTTATCTAGTTTGAATTTTTCACTTATTTTATTAGCAATAGCAATACCTAGAACAATATAAGCAATATTTACAATAACTGCAAGTACATTTACTAAAATTGAAAATGCCATTGTTCCAACTAAAGTAAATACTAATATTGCACTTACTACTGACACAATAATAACACCTAATAAACCAATTCCTAAAGATACAAGTGATTTTTTTCCAACATATTTTGATAAACTTTCTATAAAATTTGGTGTAAATAAACTCATTACTAAATAAACAAGTAATGTAGCAATTACCATAAATACAATATTTATTAAAGTTTCAATTACAATATATGAAACAGAGGATTTGTCTATTCCTTGTGAATATTTTACTTCTCCTTGTACAAGTTCTTTAGATAAATTTAGTTCTGTACTTGCTGAATATTCTAAGTTTCCATATATTATAGCAGATTTATCTGATTCTGTTTCAAAATGAAACTTACCAGCATTTACAAAAGCATTTCTTCCTACTCCACCTGCAAAATTAAATGTATCTGCTGATATTCTTAAGTCTCTAATCATAAATGCATTGTAATTCATATCAATCTTTTTTGCTTTTGCATATAAATCATTTGCAGCACCATTTATAGTTATTTCATTAGCATATGCATAAATTGATTGAACTATATATGAATTTTCTCCAAATGATACTTTGTTTGCCATTACATATAAAGAACCATTTACTCTACCTGTAACTTCAACATTTTGTCCAATAATAAATACATTTCCATCTACTAATTTGTCCATCTTAACATCTATACCAAATAAGTATAAATCTCCATTATGAATTTCTGAAGTTGAATCATCACCTTCATTTACTGGTGTTTCTTCATTTATAGGTGTTGTTTCTTCTCCTTCACTTGAAGTTCCTTCTTCTTGTGTTCTTGCATTCTCTCCTGGAGTAGTTGCTGATCTATCTGTTATTTCTGTATCTGTTGCAAAACTTATTGTTGAAACAAGCATTATAAATGCAATTAATAGGACAACTATTTTTGATTTGTTTCTAAACATATTTTTTCCTCCTCTTATGTTATTTTTATATTTTATAATAATATAACGTATCTACAAATTTGTCAATGAAATTTTGTGTTTATTCACATTAATTTAGTAAATTATTTGGTTTTGTAATAAATTTGTAATATAAATGAAATAAAACAATTTACATTACGCAACTACAAGATTTAAGTTATAAATAAAAGTAAAAGAATAATATGTTGCAATTGCAAC
>CAQOYX010000110.1 GCA_948852375.1 uncultured Clostridia bacterium | reverse complement strand
TTATTACATCATTTATTTTTTATTTTTTTATATCCTCCTTTATACATCTTATATTTTATCTATGGTTTATGTTCTAAATGTGTATATATTTTGTAATATTCGTAAATATATATTTATTTAAGGATACATTAATTTTAAGCTAAAAACAATTTATTATCAAAAGTTAATTATTCTTCTAATCTTAAAAAATGAGAAAATCAATATTCTAAATTTTCTCATTTTCCTATATATATCACATATTTTAAGCACGTGATTCTACTACTATTTTTATTCCAGTTCTATCTTCTCCTTCTACTTGAACTTCTGCAAATGCTGGTACGCAAACTAGGTCAACTCCTGTTGGTGCTACAAATCCTCTAGCAATTGCTACTGCTTTTATAGCTTGATTTAATGCTCCTGCTCCTATTGCTTGCATTTCTGCTCTTTCATTTTCTTTTACCAAACCGGCAATTGCTCCTGCTACTGAATTTGGATTTGATTTTGATGAGATTTTTAAAACTTCCATTGTTTCTGCCTCCTAAAATATAATTTTTTGTTTCATTTTGAACATGTATATTTATATTATATTTTTTAATTATTGTCTAGTATTTTTTGGGAAAAAAAGGAAGTTTTCATCGTGTTTTTTCGTCATTTTTCTACATACTTATTCGTTCTATTTTCTCTATTCGACAGGTGCTATCAGAAACTTCAAAAATACATCCATTTAAGACACATTCACTATCTGCTAATTTATATTTTTCTGGTAAAGTTGTTTCAAATCTTTTAATAGATGCTCCTATATCCATTCCTATGACTGATCTTTTAGGTCCTGTCATTCCTATATCTGTTATATATGCTGTTCCTTTTTCTAAAATTTGTTCGTCTGCTGTTTGTACATGTGTATGAGTTCCAAATATAATATTTACTCTTCCATCTAAATAATATCCCATTGCAATTTTTTCAGCTGTTGCTTCTGCATGAAAATCTAATATTATTAAATCTACTTTATCTTTTATCTGCTCTAAAATCTCATTTATTAATACAAAAGGGTTTTCTGATAACACATTCATATCCGTTCTTCCAATTAAATTAATAACTCCTATTTTTTTGCCTCTACATTCTTTTATAACATATCCTTTTCCACAAACTCCCTTAGGATAATTTGCTGGTCTTATTAGACTAGGATCATCTATAAAACTAAAAATATCTTTTTTTCCCCATGTATGGTTTCCCATAGTAACTACATCTGCTCCCATATATAGAATTTCTTTATATAATTTTTCAGTAATTCCCATTCCTCCTGCTGCATTTTCACCATTTATTATTATAAAGTCTATTTCTTTATCTTTCTTTAAATTTGGAAGTAATTCCTTGGCTTTTTTTACGCCATTTTCTCCAACTATATCCCCAACCGCTAAAATTCTCATTTTAACTTTCATCCTCCTTATATTTTATTATATAACTGTGATAAAATTATTTCATTTTTCACACTATTTTCATTTATAATATTCTTGTTAGATAACATTATTTGTTTGTAAACTTTTATAACATAATAAAAATCTTTTATATTATACTATAGTATTAAAAAAAAAGAAAGTTTTTTCCAAAATTTGCATTATGTTAATTATTATGATATAATATTATTAATGTGATACTTATTTTAACTTATTTCAATGAAATAGGAGGATTACTTATGAAGTTAAAAAAGAACGTTGGTCATTACACATATTCCTTTAAAGTTACACAAAAAGATGGTTTTCTTCCTTTAGAAGTTGCTATTAACCGTAATGATAAACCATACTGCATATTTTCCAAAGCGTGTTTTTTATATCCGGACAGTGACAAAAAAGCTAACATGTCTATTGAAGAAATCTCTACACTTTGGAAACATATCAATTTTTATGGAAATGCTGTAGATGACCATCCCCTTAAATTAAGCTTCTAAGAGAAAAATACCAGTGCTTCATTGCACTGGTATTTTCTTATTTTGCATATGTTATTACTCTTGATTCTCTTACTACATTTACTTTAATTTGTCCTGGATAATCCATTTCATCTTCTACTCTTTTTGCTATATCTCTTGCCATTATTGTCATTTCTGCATCTGATACTTTTTCTGGTTTTACTATAATTCTTACTTCACGTCCTGCTTGTATTGCAAATGATTTTTCTACTCCTTCAAAAGAATCTGCTATTTCTTCTAATTGCTCTAATCTCTTAATATATGCTTCTAATGTTTCCCTTCTTGCTCCTTGTCGTGATGCACTTATTGCATCTGCTGCTTGTACTAAAACTGCTTCTAAAGTTTGCGGTTCAACATCTCCATGGTGTGCTTCTACTGCATTTATTACTAATGCATTTTCTTTATATTTCTTTAATATGTCTACACCGATTTCAACATGAGTTCCCTCCATATCATGATCTAGTGCTTTTCCTATATCGTGTAATAAACCTGCTCTTCTTGCTCTTTTTGCATCAAGTCCTAACTCATCTGCCATAATTCTTGCAAGATTTGCTACTTCTATTGAGTGATTTAAAACATTTTGCCCATAACTTGTTCTATATTTTAATTTACCAATTAGTTTTACTAGATCTTGATGTAATCCAATTACTCCTGTTTCAAGTGTTGCTCTTTCTCCTTCTGATTTTATAGTTGCTTCTACTTCTTCTTTTGCTTTTTCAACCATTTCTTCAATTTTTGCAGGATGAATTCTTCCATCTTCTATTAGTTTTTCTAATGCAATTTTTGCTACTTCTCTTCTTAATGGGTCAAATCCTGACAAGATTACTGCTTCTGGTGTATCATCAATAATAAGGTCTATTCCTGTTAATGTTTCTAATGCTTTTATGTTTCTACCTTCTCTACCTATAATTCTACCTTTC
This sequence comes from uncultured Clostridia bacterium, assembly GCA_948852375.1. The sequence continues at coordinate 1,303 of CAQOYX010000110.1, read as the reverse complement.
ATGTCATCATTTGGAAGGTTTACTATTGATACGGTTGTTTCTGATGTGTGATCGGCTGCACATTTTTGAATAGCATATGTTAAAAGTTCTCTTGCTTTCTTATTAGATTCCTCTTTTGCTTTTTGTTCTTCTTCTCTAATAATTGTAGCTGTTTCATTTTTTATCTGTTTTTCCGTTTCTGATAATAATATTTTTTTTGCTTCTTCTACTGATAAACCTGAAATTTTTTGTAATTCTTCTACTTCTCTGTCTACTAAATTCTTTAGTTCTTGTTCTTTTTGTTGTAAATCCTTATCCCTTTTATCAAATTCCATTTCCTTACGTTCTAGACTTTCTTCTTTTTTGTCTATGTTTTCTTCTTTTTGTATTATCCTTGCTTCTTGTTTTTGTACTTCGCCTCTTCTTTGTCTAATCTCTTGTTCTAGTTCTTGCCTTTCTTGCATAATTTGTTCTTTCGCTTTAAATATTTCTTCTTTTTTCCTATTTTCTGCATCTTTATTTGCAAGTTCTAATATCTTTTTTGCTTCTATTTCTGCACTTTCAATTTTAGATTCAGCTATTTTCTTTCTTACTGTTATACCTATTGGTATAAATACAACAGCTGAGATTAGAATCGTGGCGATAATGATTAATATTTCCATAATCATACACCTCTTTCTTATTTAATTTTCAATGTTCGAATAAAATATATATCTATTTTATTTTTATAATATATTAAACCTACCTTTCTATTTTATATTTATTATTGTAAACTGTCAAGTGATTAGTTAAAAAAACAGTGTAATTTCATCAAATATTACAATTTTGTAATATTTACAATACTAGAAATTAGTATTACACTAATCTTAGAGAAAATTTTACAAATCCCAATAAAAAAATAGACCTATGGTCTATTTTTTTTATTTTTTAATCATTTTTTGTTCAAATTTTTATTTTTATGCTATGTATTGTACTATTTATTTTTCTTTTTTCCAAATGTAATATCTTGAAATAAGAAATCTTTAAAATCCTGCCATGTTAATTCTATATGTAAAAAGTCATTTAAATCATCTTCAAATTGTTGTTGCGCTGGTGTTAATTCAACTTTTATTTCTTGAAATAAAAACGCTTTTACTTTTGGCCATAGTCCTACTTTTGCTGGCAATGATGGTTCTGTCATAACATCTGTTTCTACTCCACCAAATATTTTTTCACTCATACTTACAGTTCCTCCTCTTTTGTTTTATATCACTTCTTTTTATATATTTATACTATATAATTCTAAATTTATCAAGAGGTTTTATTATTTTTTATTGTTAAATCT
>CAQOYX010000109.1 GCA_948852375.1 uncultured Clostridia bacterium | reverse complement strand
ACATTTGATAAAAAATATCTTGTAAGTTTTCAAAATAGAAATGATAAAGATGTGAAGCATTTATTGATAACAAACTATTAGAGGGAATTATATAAATGTCTTTATCTTGTTATTGTAGCCTTCCGTTGGTTCATTTGAATATGGCACTTTTAAAGCATTTCTTCTTTTTCTCTGTATGCTATTCTTAAATTTTCTTAATAGTTGATTAATATGTAATTTAGTTCTTCTTTTTGTTTGTCATCTTTTAAGTTCTCATATCTTGATAATTAGTTTTCTGGTTTTTTCTTATATCTTACTTTTTATTAGATTACTCCTTTTAAATCTAATAAATTTCTGATAAAATTATGTTGCATTTATCAATACCACATTTAAATATTTATTTTATCAGATAATGCACTATTTTTTTCTTTTTCTTTCCACTACAACTAATATTATAGAACCTTAACCTTTCCTTAAAACTTATTAAGAAATTATTAAATGTCTAGTATTAACACAAAAATACTATATAATATTTTCAAACAGAGGCGAGCAAGTTTCTGTATGAATAGAAAAACTATTCTTGTTTATGTTAAAAAGAGAAAGGATGAAGAACAAAAATGGAAATTTTAAAAGTAGAAAATTTATCTAAAGTTTATGGAAAAGGAGAAACAACTGTAAAGGCTATTGATAATATTTCTTTTTCAGTAGAAGAGGGAGAGTTTGTCGCAATAATTGGTCCATCTGGTTCACGGAAAATCTACAATGCTTCATATTTTAGGTGGTGTTGATAGACCAACTTCACGGTAAAGTTTATATTAAAGGAGAAGATGTATATTCATTAAATAATAATGATTTAGCTATTTTTAGAAGAAGAAATGTAGGTCTTATTTATCAATTCTATAACTTAATTCCTATTCTAAATGTAGAAGAAAATATAACGCTTCCAGTTTTATTAGATGGAAAAAAGGTGGATAAGAAACGTTTAGATGAAATTATTAAAACATTAGGTCTTGAACAAAGAATTCGCCATTTACCAAATGAGTTATCAGGAGGGCAACAACAACGTGTATCTATAGGAAGAAGCTTAATGAATAATCCTGCAATTATATTAGCAGATGAGCCAACAGGAAACTTAGATAGTAAAAATTCGGAAGAAATATTAGAATTACTAAAATATTCTAACAAAAAATATAACCAAACATTAATTATGATTACACACGATTTAAACATTGCAAGTCAAGCAGATAGGATGATAAAAATACAAGATGGAAAAATATTTAGTGATGAAAAAATGAACTAGTAATAAAGAACCATTTATTAAGGGGTTGTCGCAAATAGGCAACTAGAAGGTCTAAAAAGATAAATTATAATATATTTTCAAATTGTGAAGGAGGAAAAAACTTGTGAACATATTAAAAAAATTAACATTAAATTATTTAAAGCTAAATAAAAAAAGAACAATAGTAACAATTATTGGTATTATTTTATCTGGTGCAATGATTACAGCAGTTGCAACACTTGCTACTTCGTTTCAAGGTTTTATGCTAGATGTAGAAATTAGCCAAGCTGGAGCATGGGAGGCTAGTTTCAAAGACGTAAAAACAGAAGATATAGGAAGTATTGTAAATGATAAAAGATTTACAAATGTAATGGTAATGGCACGGAGTAGGAATAGCTAAAAATGAATATTCAGAAGATGAATTTTTATATATAAAAGCATATTCAGAAGAAGCATTAAAAAACATGAAAATTCGATTAATGGCAGGAAGACTTCCAGAAAATGAAAATGAAATTGTACTAAGTACCACTTTTTTTGATGGAAAAGAAAATGAGCCTAAAATAGGAGATACAATTACTATTGATATAGGAAAAAGAATAAGTGAAGGATATGAATTAATAGGAGCTCCTAAAGAAGAAAACGAAACTTTTGTAAAAGAGCAAACTAAAACATATTTAGTTTGTGGAAAAATTGCAAGACCAGATTTTGAAACATCAAACGATAATTACACATCAGGGGTTACATTACTTGATGAAACAAAGCAGATTACAGCAAAAACAGTAGATATAGGAGTAATTTCAAAAAATGTTAGAAATCTTTATAAAGATACAGAAGAAATTGCAGATAACCTAGGCTTATGTATAGAAAATGCAATAGGGAATAAAACATATAATATAAAATATAATACATATGTTCTAGCATATAAAGGAGTAAACAGTTCAAATGGATTTAATGAAATGCTATATTCAGTTTGTGGTATTTTGATAGCAGTTATTATGGTGGGATCTATATTAGTTATCTACAATAGCTTTGCAATTTCAGTATCAGAAAGAAAGAAACAATTTGGAAGCATATCATCTATTGGTGCAACTAAAAAGCAAATAAAAAAAGCAGTTATTTATGAAGGAGCTATTTTAGGTAGTATTGGTATACCACTTGGAATTTTATCTGGTATAGGTGGAATTGGAATTACCTTAAAAATAGTAAATGACTTATTAAAGCCAATGATTGAATCACAAAGCCTTAATTGGTCGTTAAGACTTATAGTATCTTGGGAAGCGGTTATAATCGCTACTATATTAATAGGACTTACAATTTATTTATCTGTTATAATACCTGCAAAACGTGCAAGTAAAATTAGTCCAGTTGAAGCAATACGTGGAAATGATGAAATAAAAATTAAAGGAAAAAAACTAAGAACATCAAAATTTATAAGATTATTTTTTGGAATAGAAGGAGAAATGGCTTTAAAACATCTAAAAAGAAGCAAGAAGAAATACCGTACAACAGTTATGTCACTTATGATAAGTATTATACTATTTATATCGGTTAGTGGGTTTGTGGGGTATATGTATAGTGGATTCAATATGTTATATAAGAGTGTAGATTATGATTATAGTATTATGTTGTATAATGTAGATACAGAAGAGAGAATAAGACAAAAAGAAGAAGTAAAAAATAAAATAGAGAATTCAAAAAACATAGATAAAGTAGGGATATCAGAAACAATTTATTGTTATACAACACTTAAAGAAGAAAAACTAGATGCAAACATGAAAGAAGCTATAAATACAAAAAAACAAGTAAGTGATGTATTTCCTAAAAAAGAAGAAGGATATGAAATATCGGTATATATTAAAACACTTACGCCAAAACAAATGAATGAGTATTTAAAACAAATTGGTATATCAAAATTAGAAAATAATCAAGCTATATTAATTAACTATGTAAACATGTTAATGACAGCAAAAATAGAGGGTAATATAACATCAATAAAAGAAAAAGACGATTTTAATGTAAAAATAGACAAATACATTGAAGAAACAACAGCTATAGAAAATGAAGAAAAAACTTTTGAAATTGCAAAAGTTACAGACAAAATGCCATTTGGTATAACAAATATGGATTATCCAAACTTAATTTTAATAGTAAATGAAGACACATTGAACAAAATAGGCAATAGTGCTTATACAAATATAGTTTTTACAGTAAAAAATGAAGAAGATTTAAAAGAAGAATTAAAAAAATTAGAAACAACATATTCAAGTTTAGGCATGAACATCATAAACATAAAAGAACAAATACAAATGCAAAGAAATCTAAAAACAATTATAAACATCTTTTTATATGGTTTCATTGTACTAATTTCAAGCATAGGAATAGCAAATATATTTAATACAATATCAACCAATATAGCATTAAGAAAACGTGAGTTTGCAATGCTAAAAAGTATTGGAATGACAGATAAAGGATTTAAAAAGATGCTAAATCTAGAGTGTTTCTTCTATGGAACAAAAGCACTTCTTTTTGGATTACCAATTGGAGTTTTAATATGTTATTTAATAAATCAAGGTTTTGGAAATATGATAGAATTTATGTTTAGCTTGCCTTGGAGTAGTATAACTATTTCAATTGTTAGTGTGTACATGGTAGTATTTATAACAATGATATATTCAAGTAGTAAAATAAAAAAGGAAAATATTATTGACGTATTGAGAGATGAAAATATATAAATATTTTATTGAAATTATATAAATTTTAAGTAATACCTTGAATTTGCATAAAAAATTGAAAAATGCGCATCTTATAATTTAGAAAGATTATGAGGTGTGTTTTTATTTATGGAAGAAAATAAAGAAAAAATAGTTAAACAAATAAAAGATGGGAAAACTAAAAGAGAAAAGAATTTGA
>CAQOYX010000108.1 GCA_948852375.1 uncultured Clostridia bacterium | reverse complement strand
CTTCCTATAGCTTCACACATTTTCCTTACTTGTCTATTTTTTCCTTCATGTATTGTTATTTCTACTCTTGATATATTTTTTTCTTCATCTGTTTTTAGGATTTTTACAATTGCTGGTTTTGTTATATAATCTTCTATTTCTACTCCATCTTCTAATTGTTTTTTTGCATTATTTGTTAAAATTCCAATTACGGTTGCAACATATGTTTTTGTAATTTCATGTTTTGGATGTGTAATTTTATATATAAAATCTCCATCATTACTTAATAATAATGCTCCGTGATGTATACATATCTAATCTTCCCACTGGTACTATTCTTTCATGTACTCCTTTTACTAATTCTATTACATCTTTTCTTCCAAATTGGTCTTTTGCTGTTGTTACATAATCAATAGGTTTATTTAGTAAAATATATACCTTTTCTTCTTTGTGTTCAATTTTTTTATCATTAAATATGACTTCGTCTATTTTAGGATTTACTTTTGTGCCTAGCTCATTTACTATGCTTCCATTTACTTTGACTTTTCCTTGTAAAATATATTCTTCACATTTTCTTCTTGATGCAACTCCACAATCCGCCATAAATTTTTGTAATCTTATTTCTTCCATTTTTTATTTTTTACCTTTCTTAAAAATTATAGAACAAGTAACCATTTTCTTATTTTTGCATATCTTATAATATACAAGCTTTGCTATCATTCTTCTTTGTATATCCTAGGAAGTACAAAGTTCATATAGATTTTATTTGCCCATGCATTTATAAAAATATTTGTGTGGGCAGATTTATTAAACCACAAAAGGCACAAACCAGCGTAAAGACAACTATATATTTCATGTAATTATACTTATTTTTGCGGACTGCAAATGCATCTGCCTTAATCTCCCTAACACATCACAAAAATACTCAGGAAGTGGAGCCTCTAAATTCAATTCCTGCTCAGTAATTGGATGCTTAAAATTTAACTTTTGGGCATGAAGCATTTGCCCTGTTACTCCAAATGGATTTTTTCCATTTGAATATACTGTATCCCCCACAATTGGATAGCCAATATAAGACATATGGACTCTAATTTGATGTGTCCTCCCAGTTTCTATATTTAGTTCTAATAATGTATATCCACTAAATCTTTCTAATACCTTAAAATGTGTAATTGCATTTTTTCCTGTTCTCGATACTGCCATTTTCTTTCTATCTTTAGTTGACCTAGAAATAGGCATATTTATAGTTGCCTCATTTTCTCTTACTTCCCCTCTTACTAATGCAATATATGTTTTTTTAACTTCATGATTTTTTATTTGTTCACTTAAATTAATATGTGCTTTATCATTTTTAGCAATAATTATCAAACCTGATGTATCTTTATCTAGTCTATGTACAATTCCTGGTCTTATTTTGCCACCTATTCCAGATAGAGAATCTTTACATATTGACATTATTGCATTTACAAGTGTTCCCTCTGGATTTCCACATGCTGGATGTACTACCATCCCTTTTTCCTTATTTACAACAATTATATCCTTATCTTCATATATAATATTTAAAGGTATCTCCTGTGCCTCTAACTGTATTTCTTTTGGTTCTTCTTGTTCTATTTGAATTTTATCTCCTATAGATGTTTTATATGATGCCTTTTGGCTCTTATCATTTACTAAAATCTTTTCTTCTTCAATTAATCTTTGTATGTTGGTTCTAGATAAATCTGGATATTTGTTTGCAATTGCTTTATCTAGTCTTAATTTTGCATATTCTTGTTCAACAATAAATTCTTTCATCATTTCTCCCTAATTAAATTTTCCCTTTGTTTTATCTTTTGCAAATAAAACTTTAAATAAATATACAGGCAATACCATTTGCCTTTTTATTCTTTTTGGCTCTTTACATAATCTCCAAAACCATTCCATTCCAATTTTTTGTACCCATACTGGTGCTCTTTTTATTTTTCCCGCTTCATAATCATATGTTCCACCTTGTCCTGCTGCTACATCTACTTTTAATTCATCTTTGTGATTTTTTATCCACTTTTCTTGTTTTGGAGCCCCTAAGGCTACAAACAATATATTAGGTTGTAATTCATTAATTTCTTCAATTATATCTTTTTCCACATTTTCATCAAAATATCCATTATGAACTCCCACTATGTTTACATTTGGAAATAACTTCTCTAAATTTTTTTTTACCAGTTCAGGTATTCCTAATTCTCCCCCTAGTAAATAAATGGAATATCCTTTTTCATTTGATAACTCTATTATTCTTCTAAAATAACTTTGCCCAGGTATTCGTTCTTTAAATGCTTTTTTTTGTAATTTTGCACCTAATATAACTCCTATACTATCTGGAGTAGATAAACTTGATTCTTGTAATAAGTCAAAAAACTCTTTATCTTTCTGAGCTTTCATAATAAATTCTACATTTGGTGCAAATACCATTTTGCAGGTTTTATTACTTTTTTTTATTAATTCTTCGGTTATAATTCCAACTTCTTCCCTTGTTACATTATCTATTGGAACACCTAATATAGTTATAATATCTCGCATTTCTTTGTTATCATTCCTTCCTAACCTAATGCAAAATTCAAATGAATAATCTAAATTTTTTAAATATTATTTATATCTTTACTATTTTGCTTTTGGCTATTTTGAATTTCTTTATACGTATATTTTGCAAAAACAAATGCTAGAATTACCCATCCAATTGTAATATATACATCTGCCAAATTAAATTTTGGAAGTCCTATACTTGGAAATAGATTTACAAAATCTACAACAAATCCTTTTATTAATCTATCTATCAAATTTCCAAATCCTCCAGCAAGTATTGCACATAGTGAATATAGAGTTACTGTATCCATGAAGTCTTTTTGTAAATATATAAACCTTATAATAAGACCTAGCACTACAAGATTTGTAATTATAAACATCCCTGTATTTCCTTCTGCAACTCCAAATGCTCCGCCTGTATTTCGTATTAATTGAAATTCTAAAATATTAGGAACTATTATTATATCTACTCCATTTTTTATAATAACTTCCTTGCTTATTTGGTCTAATATTAATAATACTATAAAAAATATTATTGCATACATTAATGTTTTATTTCGTTTTGGTTTTGACATTTTATTTATCCCCTTTTTACCCTATTTTCTATATAAATTAGGTTTTAAGAACCTTTAGTAATGCTTCTTTTTTAAGAAGCCCAACTAAGAATTAATAATTCTTTTTTAGTAATCTATTACAGTTTTTGTATTTATTATATGTCATATTTAACATCTATTTAGAAAGTCTTTCATATATTACAAAATCTTCATCTTTATACAATTCTTCATAATTATCATCTTTTGGTATAAATAAATTCATTTTTGCATTTTTAGGTATAAGAAGATGAGTAATTTCATATTTTTCAAATACATCTTCATAATACAGACTTATTGATGATACTTTTATAAAATCTGAGAATATATCTTTATCTTCATCTTTATTAAATTCTGGTGTATATAAATCTGCTCTTGAATCTATAAATACTGGTATTCCTTGGTATATTAAATAACTTCCATAATTATATTCATTATATAATCTTATTTCATCTAAATTCAAATTCTCTTTTATATATTGTGCTGCTTTTACTGGATATGTATTTTCATCTATAAATTTATCCCCTACTTGTTCTTTATAAATGCAAATACAAAATAATACCATAATAAGCAAAGTAATTATTCTTCCAAAACCACTTCCTATTATTTTTATGAATTGCTTTATTCCATTTGGATCATATTTATTAAATAAATCTGTTATTAGTCTATTAACTGAATATACTCCCAATATCACAAGCATAGATAACTGCCTTTTGGACATAAGTGTAAGTACTATTAATCCTCCTATCATAAAAAAATCTTTTAATCTTATTTTTATATCTGTAAATATAAGAATAGATAAAACTATGGCAATTATAATTAATGTGTATGTAGATTGTATTAATACCATTGGAAGATGCTCATTAATATTTTTTGTTGTATTTCCTTCCATTGTTTTTATAAGGTATGTATATGGTGTATCTCCAAGTGGAGTAAGTAAACCTGTAAAAATGCAAATTAGCATAATTAAAATTAACCATTTAACATTATTTTTTCTTTCTATTTTTAGTTTATATGGGTTTTGTCTTATTCTATTTTGATTATATTTATACTTTTCAAACTTTTCTTCTCTCATTTTATATTGCTGTTCTAGTCTTATAA
>CAQOYX010000107.1 GCA_948852375.1 uncultured Clostridia bacterium | reverse complement strand
AATACTACAAATTAGTATTACACTAATTTTAGAAAGAAAATCTCACGAAGCCTTGCAAGAGAGCCCTTTAACAAGTGGGCTGGCACCACAGGTGACTGGGGGTTCTTATAGATTAAAACAAACAATATGTATAAAAATAAAAATAATGCAAAAGATAAAAAGGAGAGTAGTTATAATTAGAGATTAAACATAAAATTCTAAGATGTAACCTCTAACCTTAAAAAAAGGAGATGATTAGCATTGATAAAACAAATAGCATGGAATACCTTTAAAAACACTGGTAATATCAATACATTTTTAGAATTAATGGAAGTGCAAAATATAGAAAAAAATATGATGAATGGGAAAGATTATAATGGGAACATTAAAGACAAATGGAATAATAATAGGGGAAAGTAATATGGGGGACTATGATAAAATGCTTACAATGTTAACACCAGGACTTCGGAAAAATATCATGTGCTGCAAAAGGAGCAAGAAGAGCTAAAAGTGCTCTTCTTGCAGGTAGCCAATATTTATGCTTTGCTGAATATATGCTTTACCAAGGAAGTAGTACATATCATATAAATTCATGTGAAACCATAGAAATGTTCTATAATTTAAGAATAGATTTAGATAAATTAAGATATGCAACTCATATTACTAAAATTATAAATGATGTTACAAATGAAAACGAAAACAGTTATAAAATATTACAACTATTTTTAAACACATTATATACTTTGTCTGAAACTGATAAAAATATGGATTTAGTAGTCTCAATTTTTAAATTGAGACTTATGTGTATATTAGGTTTTACTCCAAGTATACAAGGATGTAAAGAATGTAAAACAGAAAAAGACATTCTTTATTTTAGTTTTAAAGATAATGGTTTTAAATGTGGAGCATGTGGTAAACAAGATAAAAGTGTAATACAAATAACAAAACCAACAATAGATGCAATAAAATATATAGTACTAGCACCAGCAAAAAAATTATATTCTTTTAATATAAAAGGAGATTCTATAAAAGAATTGGAAATTATATCAAAGATATATTTAAATCAGAAGTTAGAAAAGGAATATAAATTGGATATACTTTAGGAACTTTAAAGAATAAATACATATATAGATAGAACCATACTAAATTTATTAGTAAATAAAAATAAAGATGAAAAAACACTTGCAAAAAATAATAAATAGTATATAATTTAAGTGTAAACAAAAGAACTAAAAGAAATGAGAAAGGAAGTAGTGTTATGAATATTAAAATAACAGGAAAAGATCTAAAAGCAACAGATGCGATTAAGGACTATGCAGAAAAGAAATTAGAAAGATTAGTAAAATATTTTGGAGAAGATTTTCAAGCAAATCTAACAATTAAATGTGAAAAGAGTGAACAAATTGCAGATATTTTTATAAGCAATAATGGAGATACATATAAAGCAGTAACAGCACATAGAGATTTATATGCTGCAATAGATAAGAACATAGACATTTTAGAAGGTCAAGTAAGAAAAGTAAAAACCAAAAAAGATAAGCAAAATAAAGAAGATTCAATAAAACAAAAAGAAGTAATAAACATAAGAGAAAATACTCATGAAATAGAAAATGAAGTTATAAAAACTTTATATTATGAAGCAAAGCCTATGTCAATTGAAGATGCAAAATTAGTTTTACAAGAAAAACCACAAAATATATTCTATACATTTATCAATATAGATACAAACAAAGTAAATGTTATTTTTAAATTAAAAGATTCAAAAAATTATGGTATTGTAGAACCAGAATAAAAGCAAACATAAAAAGGCAGGAATACAATCCCTGCCTTTTTATGTAATAAATAATATTATATAAAAAAACAAAAATTATATTCCTACAAAATAATTAATTAGTTAACACAGTTAAAAAACTATTTACCAATCATGTGATTTTCAGCTTGTTGAATCATTTTTCTAACCATATTTCCACCTATTTTACCAGCATCTTTAGCAGATATATTTCCGTTATAACCATCTTTTAATGTTACACCTACTTCACTAGCTACTTCATATTTGAATTTTTCTAAAGCGTCCATAGCTTCTGGAACAGCTTTGTAGTTACTGTTTGAATTTGCCATTTTATGTTTCACCTCCTGCAAAATATTTTACATTTCTATGTAGAAACATTTTTTGCTTCTACGTTATATATAATGTGCAAATATTTTGTTTTTAAACTGGAAATTTTTACAAGTTTTTATTTAGTAAATGCTATTTTTATTGTTACAATATTTGTTTATTTTGATTTTAATCAAATGTATAAAAAAATGTAATATTAGAAGACAAAGGATGAATATTTAAAACAGCAAATATATGGGTCAATATAATAAAATCCATAAAAATTAAAGCTAAAAATTAAGAAAAATGCAGATTAAAATAAATTTGCTACAATTTTTGAAAGAGAATTATAAAAGGAAAATAAATAGTACAAAGTAAAAAAGATATGTAAATTTTGAAACATGTTCATATCTTTTTTACATATTTATGATACACAAAAATTACTAGGGAATAAGGAAAAAACAAGAAATATTACAAAAAGTTTACAAATTTACCAAACAATTTACCAAAAAACTGTTGACATACGGATACATGCGTTATATAATATTTAAGCATGTGAAATTTTGCGTTGAAGCGGAATGTGGCTACATCTTTACGGGTGGAGGGAACTTTCGTGGAGTATGTTTTGGCTTAGACCAGGCGGTAAGTTTTTAAAGATTAAGCACTTATCCCAAGAAAATCATGCTATACTTGGGCTTTTTATATTGTGATATATGAAACACTAGGGTGCGTTTATAACTTGCCAAGGTACATTTTAAATTAAGGAGGGAATACTTATGGCAACAAACAATATTGTAGGAAACGAAAAAATCAGAATAAGATTAAAAGCTTATGATCATGTTGTTTTAGATCAGTCTGCTGAAAAAATAGTAGAAACTGCTAAAAGAACAGGAGCTAAGGTTTCAGGTCCTATTCCATTACCTACACAAAAAGAAGTTGTAACAATTTTACGTTGTCCTCATAAATACAAAGATGCAAGAGAACAATTCGAAATGAGAACACATAAAAGAGTTATAGACATTTTGTACCCAACACAAAAAACAGTTGACAATCTAATGAAATTAGAATTACCAGCTGGTGTTGATATAGAAATGAAATTATAGTTCTAGTAGCTAAAAAAGATGCTAGATATTAAAAAAAGCAATTTTTAGTAAAATTGAAAGACAGGATTTAGGAAAAAATAAAATTTGATAAGAGTAAATTAAAACCAAGCTGGTATAAAATGATGATATACAATAAAATATAATAAAAAATAGAAATATGTATTTTAACTAATCATCGAAATCAGCCAATAGTTAGGAGGAAAAATTTAATGAAAGCAATCATTGGAAAAAAAGTTGGAATGACACAAATATTTGATGAAAAAGGTGTAGTTGTTCCAGTAACAGCAATTCTTGCTGGACCTTGTGTTGTATCACAAGTAAAAACAGCCCAAACTGATGGATATAATGCAGTTCAATTAGGGTTTGAAGAAATAAAAGATAAACATGTAAACAAACCAACAGCAGGACATTTTAAAAAAGCAGGAATTCCAAATAAAAAACATCTAAGAGAGTTTAGAGTGGATTCTATAGATGTTAAAGTTGGAGATGAAGTAAAAGCAGATGTTTTTGCTGTACGGAGAAAAAATAGATGTTCAAGGAACAACTAAAGGAAAAGGTTTCCAAGGTGTTATTAAACGTCATGGACAATCAAGAGGACCTATGGGACATGGTTCAATGTATCATAGGAGACCTGGTTCAATGGGACCAACATCAACACCAGGAAGAGTATTTAAAGGTAAAAAACTTCCAGGACATATGGGAGTACAAACAGTTACAATACAAAATCTAGATATTGTAAAAGTTGATTTAGATAAAAATGTATTATTAGTAAAAGGTAGTGTTCCAGGACCAAAAGGAGCATTATTAAAAATAAAACCAGCTGTAAAAGTGGTTAAATAGAGAGGAAGGAGGAATACAAAATGCCTAAAATAGATGTTTATAATATAGAAGGTAAAAAAGTTAGCGATATAGAATTAAACGAAGGAATATTTGGAATTGAACCAAATGAAGATGTAGTACATAGTGTATTAGTTAACTATCTTGCTAACCAAAGACAAGGAACACGGTAGTACAAAAACAAGAACAGAAGTATCTGGTGGTGGTAAAAAACCTTGGAGACAAAAAGGAACAGGACGTGCAAGACAAGGTAGTATTCGTGCACCACATTGGGTTGGT
>CAQOYX010000106.1 GCA_948852375.1 uncultured Clostridia bacterium | reverse complement strand
TTTATAATTTTTTAAAATTTTGTATAATCTTTATCTTTTTAGGAAAATATATCTTTTGAAAAATAAAAAAACGGAGGTTGATATAAATGGCTGTTGAAAAACATTTAAAAGTAACTGGAACATCTGAAATTTCTTGGAAAGATGCTATTATTCAAACTGTAAATGAAGCTGCAAAGACAATTGATTATTTAACTAATGTTACTGTTTTAGATCAAAAGGCTAAAATTAATGGTAAAAAGATCGTTGAATATTATGTAGATTTAGATTTATCTTTTACAATAGACAGAGATAGAGATTAGGAGGGATTTTTTTGAAACCTATTGAAACAAAAAAGGATTATCAAAACTATGTAGATCAAAAATCCCCTAATTCACCTATTATAAAAAATTGCTTTAATGCATTTTGGGTTGGTGGACTAATTTGTTCTATTGGTCAAATTATTTTTAATTATTGTAAATTCCGTGGTATGGATGTACAAATGTCCAATACTATTGTATCTGTTATATTAATTGGTATTAGTGCCTTTTTGACAGGATTGAATTTGTTTAATAGAATTGGTAAATTTGCAGGAGCAGGTTCACTTGTTCCAATTACAGGATTTGCAAATTCAGTTGTATCTCCTGCTATGGAATACAAATCTGAAGGTTATGTTATGGGTGTTGGTGGAAAAATGTTTACTGTTGCAGGACCAGTTCTTGTGTTTGGTATTTCTGCTTCTATTTTGGTAGGAATACTATATCTAATTTTCAATACCCAATCTATAACATTGGTGTAAATTGAATTATTGTACCAAATATATACATGTAGGGGGCAGTCCTTGTATCTGCCATTACCACCAAAAATAATATTCAAATAAAATTTTATATCAAAAAATGAAATGGCGAACACAAGGCTTACCCTTACAATAAAAATTGAAACAAAGAAAGGTGATAAAACAATGCAAAAACTTGGAAAGCAAACTGTAAAATTTGACACACCTCCAACCATTGTTCAAACCGCATCAATAGTCGGACCAAAAGAATCAGATGGTCCCCTTGCTAGTTATTTTGATAACTGCTTAGATGATGAATTCTGGGGAGAAAAAAGTTGGGAAAAAGCAGAAAGTAAAATCATAAAGGAAACTGTAAATACAGTTATTTCAAAATCAGGTCTTGCCAGCGATACCATTGACTACTGCTTTGCAGGTGACTTATTAAACCAATGTATATCGTCAAGCTTTGGCTTACGTGAACTAAATATTCCTTTTATAGGTATATTTGGTGCATGTTCTACATTTGTAGAAGCACTTATGCTTGCATCTATTTTCATAGAATCAGGAGCAGGTACAAATGCTCTTTGTGCTGCATCTAGCCATTTTTGTAGTGCTGAAAAACAATTCAGATTTCCACTAGAACTTGGTAACCAAAGACCACCATCATCTCAATGGACTGTAACTGGTTCTGGTGCTGCAATTGTTTCAAAGAATGGCTCTCGGACCATTCATAACCCACATTACTCCACGGCAAAATTGTTGATATGGGAATAAAAGATGCAAACAACATGGGTGCTGCTATGGCTCCTGCAGCTCTTGACACACTTCTTACTCACTTTAAAGATACAGGACGTACTCCTAGTTATTACGACGCAATTTTTACAGGAGATTTAGGTTATATTGGTAAAGACATTTTGATAGAACTTGCAGAAACTAAAGGATACAATATAAAATCAAATTACAATGATTGTGGTGTATTAATCTTTGATAGGGAAAAACAAGATACACATTCTGGAGGTAGTGGTTGTGCTTGCTGTGGTACTGTATTTTCTGGATACATTTATAAGATGTTACAACAAAAGAAATATAAAAAAATATTACTAATTGCAACAGGTGCCTTAACGAATTCTACAACTTCGCAACAAGGTGAATCAATACCAGGAATTGCTCATGCAGTTGCAATTGAAATTTAGGAGGTGGAACTGAAATGGAATTTTTCGGAAGTATAGATTGGATTCAAATGTTAAGATGCTTTATTGTAGGTGGACTTATTTGTATAATTGGTCAAATTTTAATAGATAAAACCAAACTAACACCTGCTAGAATTCTAGTTATATTTGTAACTACTGGTGCAATATTAGGAGGTCTTGGAATTTACCAATATATAGTAGATTTTGCAGGATGCGGTGCAACTGTTCCTTTAACTGGATTTGGTAATGCCCTTGCAAAAGGAGCTATTGAAGAAGTTGGAAAATCTGGCTTCATTGGTGCATTTATTGGTGGAACAAAAGCTGCAGCTCGGCGGAATTGCTGCTGCAATATTCTTTCGGTTATATTGCTTCACTTATTTCTAAGCCTAAAATGAAAAAACAATAAAATATTAAATTAAATTAGTATTTAAGAACCTTCAATCTATATAAACAAATGAAGGTTTTTAAAGCACTTATTAATATAAATATGTTTATTGATAATTCACTTTAACATTTATTTTCCAGTTATAAAATTAATAATTTTTTCAAACCAGTTTGAGTTATCTTCTTTTACTATATCTTCAACTGCAGGTTCTATGTAATCTTGTTTTGGGAGATTAACATACACTGTTTGCGAATTTTCTAATTTTTGCATTCCTAACATTTCTTTTGCTGATTGTTCTATGACTTTTAAATTTAGATTATTTTCTATGTTTACTTCTAATTGCTCATTTTCTTTTTCTATGTTTGCTAAGTTTGTTTTTAATGTTTTTATTTCTGAAAATTTTTCATTAATAACGGAGTTTCTATAACTTATGGCAAAAAGAATTATAAAACCTATTGCTACATGTGCCATTGCCTTTATCTTTTTTATTATTTGTACTTTATCTTTTTTATTTATTTTTCGTTTTTGTTTTTCTTTTTCTTTTCTTTTAGGTTCAGTTACTATTTTTCTTGCTGTACTTTTTTTAGGGTATTTTTTGTGTGTTGGTTTATATTCTGGTTGTAGTTTTCTTGGGCTTGTTTCATATTGATATTTATTATTATATGCCATAAGTTCTCACCTCCTTATTTTTTATTACTTATTACTTTTTTATTAAATTTTTTCTATAATTCTAAGTTTTGCACTTTTTGCTCTTGAATTTTCTTTTTGTTCTTTAATGCTTGGTTGTATTGGTTTTTTATTTACAATTTTTCCTATTCTTTCTGCTCCACATATGCAATATGGTAAATCTTTTGGGCAAGTACATTTGCCAAGTGAAGCATTGTATGCTTTTTTTACTGCCCTATCTTCTAATGAATGAAATGTTATTATGCATAGCCTTCCTCCAGATTTTAAGCAACTAATAGCATTTGTTACTGTATCGTAAAGTGGTTTTATTTCATTATTTACTTCTATTCTTATTGCTTGAAATGTTCTTTTTGCAGGATGCCCTGCTTTATTATCATAATATGGTATTGCCTTTTCTATAATTTTTACAAGTTCTTCAGTAGTTTCTATCTTCTTTTTTGATCTTGCTTGTACTATATTTTTTGCAATTTGTCTTGCAAACTTTTCCTCTCCATATTCATAGATAATATTTATAAGTTCATCCTCTTTATAAGTATTTACTACTTCTTCTGCAGTTAAGATTTGCGAGCTATCCATTCTCATATCAAGTTTAGAATTTAACATATAGCTAAATCCTCTTTTAGCAGTCTCTATTTGATATGAAGACACTCCTAAATCTAGTAAAATTCCATCTACTTTATCTATTTCTAATTTTTCTAATATATCTTTTATATCATCATGATTTCCATGTATGTATTTTACATATTTAAATTTTTGTAGTCTCTTTTTTGCTACTTCAAGTGCTTCTGTATCTCTATCTATTCCTATTAGCATTCCTTTATTTGATAACTTTTTTAAAATTTCTTTAGAATGACCTGCTCCACCCATTGTACCATCTACATATATACCATTTGGATTAATGTTTAATCCTTCTATGCACTCTTCAAGTAATACTGGCTTATGGTTAAACTCCATATAATACACCTCTTGATAAAGTTTTTGCAAATAGTTGATTGTATTACTAATTTTACTTATTTATATTTGCAACTATCTTTTATATAGTGTAAACAGTTGGTACTTCTAAGATAAAAATACCAACTGTCTGTCCTTGTTTTTATATTTATTCTTTTGTTTTTTATATGATTTTAACCATATAATTCATCTGTAATTCTTATCCGCTTCTTTTGTTTTCATTTTCTTTTGTTATATATATTTTTTCTTTTGATTACATATAATTTTTTATTTAATCTAATGTATCTTGTATATTTTTCTTTTGCACTTTTTATTTTTATTAATATTTTAAATATT
>CAQOYX010000105.1 GCA_948852375.1 uncultured Clostridia bacterium | reverse complement strand
TATTTCAACTATAGTTATTTCTAAGAAAGTGTGACATATGTTTGACAAACCTACATTTCAATTTGACTATCTAATTCTTTGTCAATACTTTTTTTAAATTTATTATATTATTTTTTTGTACTGTAAACAAGCAAAAAATTCTGAAAGTCTGTCTACATAAGTAAAGTGATATTTTTTGAAGAAAAAGCCTTAAAAAAAGTTCTCAAATTAGCTTGAGAACTACCATTTAAGCAATGGTGTACCCGGAGGGATTCGAACCCCCGATCTGCAAGTTCGTAGCCTGCCATTCTATCCAACTAAACTACGGGTACATATAAAATATGTTTTTAGTATAAAATTATTATTTAAGGGAAACTTCATCATAAAACTTTTTACATAAGTTCTTGAAATCCCTAAATATCAATATTTATAAAGTTAAGGATTGCGTTTCGTAGCCTTCCATTCTGTCTAGCTAAACTATAGACACATATATAGTTTGCACTCTATTCAACTATAATGTATTTTTGTTTTAATATTATTATACTTATTTCTGTGTTGTTTTTCAAGTATTTTTTGAAAATTGATACAATTTTGATAAAAAAATTTGTATGACTTATAACTATTATTCTATTTTTAATTATATGGAGTTGCATACCATGCACCCCCATATAGTTTAATATTTTTAATACTATAATTTTTTATTTTATTGCCAATTTAATATTGGATATCCTTTGTTTATGTTTCTTGTATCTTGCTTATAGTCATTTCCTAAATTTGTTGCCATTTTTTGCATTTCTTCTTCAGACAGTATTTCTATTGCTTCATAGTTCCCTGTTGTTCCCTCATCTAATTGTGCTATTCCTGATGGTGAATATGTTGACAACCAATAATTGTTTTTTATTGTTGTTCCATTATCACAATATCCTATAATACCTCCATTTACTATTGTATCTGTTATTGTTGTAATTACTGATGTTCTCCCTGTATTATAGCAATTACTAATTTCTCCCATATGTGATTGTCCTACAATTCCTGCTACAATTGGATAACTTGCTTCACTTTCCATTCCGTGTTGTTATGTTTCCTGTATTATAACATGCATATATTTTTCCTAATTTAAGGTCTGTAATTCCTGCTGTACTGACATTTTGTACACTTGTTGTATTTGTTATATTTCCTACATTATATGAGTATTCTATGTTTGAATTATTTGTGTATCCTACTATTCCACACATTGCTCCTGAGTTTTGGGTTATGCTTCCTGTTATGTTTCCTTTGTTATAACATTTTATTATATTGGATTTTTGGCTCATTCCTTGTATTCCCGCTATTCCTCCAAAATATTTCCCTTGATAACAATAAAGTTCTATATTGTTATAACATTTTTCTATTATTCCTTCGTTTTGCCCTACTATACTACCTGAACAATCTCCTGCTTTTATTGTTCCTGTGTTAATTCCTAAGTTTTTGATTGTCCCTGCATTATATCCAAATAATCCTTGATATGATGATGTTGTATCTATGTATATGTTATCTATTTTATGCCCTTTTCCATCATATGTTCCTGCAAAGTAGTTTTCTTTATCACTTGCGTAATTGCCTATTGGTACCCACATGTTTATTGTACTACATTGTAAGTCTATGTCATTTATTTGTTTTATTGTTTTTCCTTGTAGTGTATTTCCGACTGTTTACTAAATTTGCTAATTCAAACATGTCTTCTTTTGTGCTTATTATATCTTCATTTTTTAGGTTTATTGTTTCCGACTCCGTTTGGTTTTGCAATGTATCTACGATTTGTATGTGCCATTTTGTTTCTTCACCAAATGGCAACGTTATATCTATTATTTCTTGCTTTCTTTCTTTTGTGTCTGTTGTATATTCATATGTTTTATATATATTGTTTCCTTTATATAAATTTATACTTTTTATTCCTACATTTTTATTGCTTGCATCTATTTGTAATGTTGCTATATTATTGTTTATTTGTTTTAAGCTTAATCTGCTAACTTCTGGTACTTCTATTTTAGTATTTTCTTCTGGTATTGTGTAATATGTTTTTTTATCTATTTCTATTCCTTTTACATAATATACTGTGTGACTATGCTCATTTATTATATATAAATCTGTTTTTTCTGTATTTAAATATTCTTTATATGTTTTATAGTCTTTTCCATATGTTAGAGTTAGGTTGTCTATTGTTTCTAAGTCTATTACATAGTAATCTTGTCCATCATTTATATTTATATCTTTTATGTTTTCTATATTTGTATATGTTTTTTTTATTATTGGTAATGCCCCATATTGTGCATAATATATTTCTATTTTATCTTTTAATATTTTTATATCATTATACATATTATTCAGTTTTTTTGTTTGTATTTGTGTATTTGCATTGTATATTAATGTGCTTGATATTATTAACATTATTATTATCGCAAGTATAAGTGTTATTAAAGTTATTCCTTTATTTTGTCCTATGTATTTTAATTCGTGTTTAGTTTTATTTAAATATGTTATTTTAGTTTTTATCCATTTATTCTCCTCCGCTTTTTCTTTTGAAAATACTTTATATATTTATTTTAATCTGCTTTCTATGTATAATTCTGCAACTCCGCTTTGTACTATCCTTCATACTATTTTGATATTCAATATATTTGTTCTTTGTATGTATATATTACTATTATTTAGATTTTATTTCAACTGTTTTCTATTATTTTATATATTCTCTTTCCGAGTTTTGTATTTTTTGTTTTCTACAATAGTTAATGTCCATAGATATGCAATAATTAGTATTATTGCTATATTTTTATAATAGTATATTCCAACGCTTGCAATCATTGTTATTATTATTATACATATGTTTGATATTATATTTGTGTATTCTATCGACTTTTTTCCTCCTTTTATTATATGTATTAGTGATTTTAGCGCTCTTGCCCCATCTAATGGATATATCGGTATTAGGTTGAATATTGCTATTAATAAATTTGCATATATTATTTTATTATATATTGTTTCTTTTATATTATCTTTTAAGATTATAGTTATTGCTATTATTATTATATTTGTGATTGGTCCTGCAAGTGCTAGTATTATTTTCTTTAGTGCTATTATATTGGCTTTTTTTATTTTTTTGTTATAATCTTTGTATATTACACTAAATTCTACGCTTATTCCAAGTGGCATTATTTTTAGTGATTTTGGCTTTAATCCTAATAATAATCCACATATTAAATGTCCTATTTCATGCATTAATGCAAATGTCATGAGTAATACATATATTCCTATTTGCTTTGTTAGGTAAAAGATTAGTGCAAATAAGAATATTTTTAAGTTTACATTTATTGTCATAATAGACACCACCTTAAAATTCTATTATATCTCTTGGGTTTATATATGTATCATTTCTTCTTATTTCAAAGTGTAGATGTGCACTTGTTGCTTTTCCAGTTGAGCCTACTTTTGCTATTATTTGTCCCTGCTCAACATTTT
Source organism: uncultured Clostridia bacterium (assembly GCA_948852375.1). Next base: position 908 of record CAQOYX010000105.1, on the reverse strand, counting down.
CTCCTTTTTTTACATCTAGTTGGCTACAATGTGCATATAATGTTGTTACATCTTTACTTTTTATTTCTATATGATACCCATAGTCTCCTGTTGTTGATGACACTATTACAATTCCTGGTATACTAGCTTTTATATCTGTTCCTGTATTTGCTGCTATGTCTATTCCTTTGTGGTTTTTGCTCACTATTGGATTATCAGAATTCCTTGGTCCAAATTCTGATGATACTACTCCTTCTATTGGCTTGATGAAATTATAATTTGCCTTTATATATTCTTCATCTGTTTGTGATACATTTTCTTTTGTTTCTCCTTGATTGGATATTTTTGTATCTTCTGTTTCATTCTCTGTCTGTTCTGCTTCTATTTTTTCTTCATTATTTTCACTGTTTTGGCTACCAATTTGTTCTTTTTCATTATTACTTTCACTACTTTCTTCTTTATCTTGTTCTTTATTGTTTTGGTCATTTATTGTATTGCTTTGCTCTTGTATATTAATGCTTTTTCCAAAGTCGTTTATTGCATCTGTTAATTTTATATATACGCTTTGTATATCTATATCATATGACAATATTTCTTTAGTTTTATTTATTACATCTTCTGAAAAGATGTAATTACTATTTTGAATTAAGTAATATATAAAATAAATCATTAAACAAATTATTATTTGTAATATCATTTTTTTAAATAAGGTAAAATCTTTTTCTTGTGATACATTAACTGTTGCTATATTTCTTGTAGCATATCCACTTTTTCGTCTTGCATATATCTCTTCTGCTCTTCTAATTTTTTCTTCTGGGCTTATAGTTCTTTCCAATAAAAAAACACCTCTTCTAACGTAATATTTTTTGTAATATATATGTTAGAAAAAAGTGTTTTATGATATATATTTTAGATTATTTTTTATTTTA
>CAQOYX010000104.1 GCA_948852375.1 uncultured Clostridia bacterium | reverse complement strand
AGTAATTAATGCTAAAAAGAATAATGCTTTTATGGCAGAACTTGGAGAAGAATTTATGTTTTATTCAGCATTTGTAAGTTCATTTGATTCAAGTTTTGGAAATGTGTTAGAAAATATAGGAAATGCAATTGCAAAATTGTCGTATGAAGTTAATGGAAGAATTGAATCTTATTTATTGCCACAACAAACACAACATATTGATTACTTAATGACAGTATACAATGAGCATGTACCACCAAAAAAGGCAGATTATGAAAACTTTTCTTGGGTAAAACCTAGAGATATAACCAGCTATATCTCTAGACATGAAACAGATAATTATTTTTATAGTCCTAAAAAGAAAGAACATTATATAATAGAATTAAAAGCAGGTGGAGATTTAGATAATAAGAAGTCTAAAGCTGAAAAAATAGAATTACTAAGAGAATATTTTTTATTAAAAAATAAATTAGAAAATAGTAATGAAAAGATAAAAGTTTTATTTGCAACAGCTTATAATAAATTTGGAGAAGGAAACGATTGGAAGCAGAGTCAGGTAAGACAATATTTTGATGAAAAAGAATTATTAATTGGTAAAGATTACTGGAATTTTGTGTGTGATGATGAAAATGGATTTTATATTGTTTTTGAACAATATAAAAAAAGTGCTAATTATATAAAAGATGCAATTGCTAATATAAAGGCATTATACTTTTAATGTAAAGTAATAATAAATATATTACTTTATGGAAGCATATGGCGAAAGAAAAGTGAATACTACAAAATTCTTCAATTTTGAAAGGAAAATAACAATGATTAAAATAAAAGAAATGTTAAAAGATACAAAATTCTGGATATTTATTTTAATAGTCATAGCATTCTTCGGAATTTTCATAAAAATGGACTATGCAACAGACACATATTGTGTATTTGGAACACCAGCAAGCCAAATGATACAGCATTTTATAAAATCAGGAAGATTTGTAACAGCAGCATCACAAGGCTTTTTAACACTAATACATTCAGGAAATGAAGTAGCATATCTTTTATCAATTACATTAGCATTAATTGCCACAGGAGTTTCCATATATAAATTATATAAAATATTTGAAGAAGACATACCATACAGCATAATAGCAGGACTTGCAAGCATACTAATTATTATAAACGCATTTTCAATAGAGCTATACTTATTTCTAGAAAAGGGAATTTTAATGCTATCAGTCCTATTATGTGTACTAGCATTTGAAAAGATGTTATCTTTCTTTAAAGGCGAAAACAAAATAAAATCAATATTATTAGCATTTATATATATGATAATGGCAAACTTTTCATACCAAGGAACAGTAGCATTATTTGTTGCATTATGTTGTATTTATATAGTAAAACACTCTAAAAGTGTTAAAAGTTTTATAATCAACAATATAATAACAGGAATTTGTTACGGAATACCAGCATTAATAAACTATTTAACAGTAAAATTTGTATTTGGAAATACAAGAGTAAGTGGAGAATACAACCTATTATTATCAATAGAAAAAATATGGTTAAATACAAAAGAGATGATGACATACACATACAAAATATTACCACAATACCTATTTATAGCAATATTTGGGATACTAGGAATAACTTGTATTATATGTCTTATAATGAAAAAAGAAGAAAAAATACCACCAACAGTTGAACGGAAAAACACATACTTCTACTACTAAAAAAATATTATTAATATTAGGGCTTATTTACATAATAATAGCAACATTTGTAGTAACAATATTCCCTCAAATTATGCAAAGCACGAATTCTATAGGTTTTGCTCCAAGAAGTACATATACATTTGCATCTTTAATTGGAATAATACTTGTATATACATTCATAAACACAAAACCGACAAAATTAACAAAAAACATATTATCTATAATAATAATTGGATATTTAGTAGTACAATATGTAATCTTTTCAAACATAGCACGAGATAGGTACTCACTTAATTATATGGACTATAACCAATTTCTACAAATTCAAAACATTGTAGAAACTTACGAAAAAGAAACAGGAAATACCATAACAAAAATAGCAACATACAAAAAAGAACCACAAGGAACATATCCAGGATTATTTATTAGTGGAGACATAAACATAAAAGCAATGTGTCCAGATTGGTCTAGAATAGATTATTTGGAATATTATTTTAAAAGAACATTAGAAGAAGTAGAAAAATCAGAAGAAATTTTCAACAAATACTTTAAAGATAAAGATTGGGAATTTTTCGATAAAGAGCAAGTTGTATTAAAAGATGATGTTATGCATATATATGTATATTAAATAAAAAAGAGGTGCGAAAATGTTATATGACTGTATAATTATAGGAAAAGGACCAGCACGGAATATCTGCTGGAATTTATATAAAAAGAGCAGGATTCAATGTATTAACAATTGGAAAAGATGGAGGAGCATTACAAAAAACAGATAAAATAGATAATTATTATGGATTCCAAGATACAATCTCAGGAAAAGAACTTTTAGTAAATGGAATAAATCAAGCAATCAGAATGGGAATAGAAGTAGAAACAGATGAAGTGATTGGTTTAGAGTATGATGGTATATACCATGTAATAACTAGAAATAATAAGTTTAGTTCAAAAACATTAATAATTGCTACTGGAGCAAATAGGAAAACTCCTAATATTAAGGGAGTAAAAGAATTTGAAGGAAAAGGTGTAAGTTATTGTGCAGTGTGTGATGCTTTCTTTTATAAAGATAAAGATGTAGGGGTGTTAGGAGGTGGAGATTATGCATTACAAGAAGCAAGACATTTACTACCAATTGCAAAATCTGTATCAATATTAACAAATGGCAAAGAACTTGTTGAAAATAGAAGTATAAACTATGATGATTTTTATATACACAAAAAGGAGATTGAGGAAATTTCTGGTGAAGATAAAATTAGCAAAATAAAATTCAAAGACGGAACAAGCTTAAAAACAGAAGGATTATTTATAGCAATAGGAATAGCCACAAGCACAGATTTAGCAAGAAAATTAGGAGCAGTAGTAAATAACAACAATATAGTAGTAGACACAAATATGAAAACAAATGTACCACGGTCTATATGCATGTGGAGACTGTACAGGAGGATTACTACAAATTTCAAAAGCAGTATATGAAGGAATGGTAGCTGGAATTAATGTAGCAAAATATTTGAAAAATTAGTGTAATAAAGAACACACACATACCTAAAGTGCTATAATTGGAAAGTTTGAATTTTAATGGTAGTGGAGAATATTACTTATTTAAGTTACAAAGCTAAGTTAATGCATAAAATGAAAAAAATATGATATACTAATTTAAGTATAATATACATTAAAATAATATACATAAAACTAATTTTAAAAGAAAGGAAGAGAGTTATATGTCAGTAATAAAAATTACAAGTAAAAACTTTGAAGAAGAGGTATCAAAATCAGATGTACCAGTATTATTAGATTTTTGGGCAAATTGGTGTGGTCCATGTAAAATGTTATCGCCTATAATAGATGATATTGCAAATGAAGTAGAAGGAAAGATAAAAGTAGGCAAAATAAATGTAGATGAAGAACAAGAACTAGCACAGGGGTTTAGTGTAATGAGCATACCAACACTTATCGTAATTCAAGATGGAAAACTAATAAAACAATCTGTCGGTGTAAGGGGTAAAGAAGAGATATTAGAGATGTTAAAATAAAACTGAAAATGACTATAAAAATAATTTTTTTATAGTCATTTTTTATATAATGTTTAAGTATAGGTGTTCGTTTTTATGATGAAGGTTTGTAAAATTTAGTACTACAATTATTATATGAACATAATATAAACATTAATTTTAATGAAAGTTCATAAATTTTGTAACACAAAATTTCAAAGTTTCATACTATATCATATAAACAAAAAACAAGGAGGTAATTACAATGGATGAATCAAGAAATTGCGGATGCAACAATAACTGCGGATGCAGTAACGGATGCGGTATAGGAAACTTTTTAGGATGTGGAGATAGTGAAATATTATTCTTTATAATAATATTCTTATTACTATTTACAAACTGCGGATGTGGATGCGGAAGAGGTTGTTGCTAGTTTTAATACTTAAGGAAATATAGAACTTATAGTAAAAATGTATTCAAATAGAATTATTCTAAATGTAGTAAAATTTTATTTTGAGTACATTTTTTATATTTATATTTAATTCTCATAAAAGGTATTAAGCTCATGTATAATAAATACATAAGTGTTATATTTCATAAAATATTAAATGTATAAATTTTATACATTTGATTAATTCCTATAAAATTATGTGGAAAACTAAGCAGGGCAATTTAATAAAACTAAAAATTTTATAGGTTTACAATAGATATGTCACACCTAATA
>CAQOYX010000103.1 GCA_948852375.1 uncultured Clostridia bacterium | reverse complement strand
TATTTAATATTATATAAGGATTATATTAATAGTGAAAATAATAATTTTAAAATATTAAAATCACATAAATACGAAAGAATGTTTGCACAACTGTTGAAATCTATTGACATTTTGTAATCTTGATTATATAATCAATTCTAGGTTTTAGAAAAGTTAATATGCTTGCGAAAGGAGAAGTTTATGGCTAAAGATAAAACTATATTTGTTTGTAATAATTGTGGATATGAAGCTCCTAAATGGATGGGAAAATGTCCAGGATGTAATGAATGGAACAGCTTTTATGAAGAAAAATTAGTAAAATCAAATGGTACAAAATATGAAAAGAAAAAAGAAATAAGCCCTATGGTATTAAACGAGTTAAAAGGAAAAGATGTTGTAAGAAATTCAACGCGGATTTACTGAACTTGATAGAGTTCTTGGTGGAGGTATCGTAAATGGTTCTTTAGTATTACTAGGAGGAGAGCCAGGAATTGGAAAATCCACATTAATTCTTCAAATTTGTGATAAGGTAAAAGGAGATGGAAAAGTTTTATATGTATCAGGAGAAGAATCTGCTGAACAAATAAAAATAAGAGCAGATAGACTTGGAATAAATAATAAAGATATATTATTTTTAGGAGAAACCGATATTAGTTTAATAGAAGAAACTATTTTAAAAACAAATCCAAAACTTGTAATAATAGATTCAATTCAGACAATGTATTCAGATGAAATAACATCTGCACCAGGAAGTGTAAGTCAAGTACGTGAAATTACTTCAAAAATTATGAGAGTATGCAAAGAAAATGCTATAACTACAATTATAATAGGACATGTTACAAAAGATGGAAATATAGCAGGTCCAAGAGTTTTAGAACATATGGTAGATACAGTTTTATATTTAGAAGGAGAAAGATATTTTTCTTATAGAATACTAAGAGGAGTAAAAAATAGGTTTGGTTCTACAAATGAAATAGGAATGTTTGAAATGCAAGATAAAGGAATGGTAGAAATAACAAACCCATCTAGTATACTAATTTCAGAAAGGGAAGATACACCACCAGGTTCTATAATTGTAGCAACAATGGAAGGAACACGTCCACTGTTAATAGAAATACAAAGCCTAACAACAACAAGCGTATTTGGAATGCCTAGAAGAACAGCAAATGGAATGGATTATAATAGATTAACACTACTTATTGCAGTACTTGAGAAAAAAGTAGGATTACCACTTGGAAACCAAGATGTATATATAAATGTAGTTGGAGGAATTAAATTAAATGAACCAGCAATAGATTTAGGAGTTTTACTTTCAGTAGCATCAAGTTATAAAAATAAACCAATAGAAAATGGATATGTTGCAATTGGTGAAGTAGGCTTAACAGGTGAGATAAGAAGTGTTAATTTAATAGAAAAAAGAATAAAAGAAGCAGAAAAATTAGGATTTAAATGTTGTATAATTCCAGAAAGTAATAAAAAACTCTTGAAAGAAAAATATAAATTAGATATAATAGGCGTAAGTGATATTATGGATGCTATGAGAAAAACAGGTTTAAAATAAAGAAAGGGTGTTGTAACTTTGAGATTAGACAAAGAAGAAGATACCACAAAAATACTAAAATTAATTGCTCCTGGAACTGATATAAGAGAAGGATTAGAAAATATATTAAAAGCAAAAACAGGTGCATTAATTGTTATAGGAGATTCTGTAGAAGTATTAAATATAGTAGATGGTGGGTTTAATATTAATGAAGATTACACATCTTCAAGGTTATATGAACTAGCAAAAATGGATGGAGCAATAGTACTTAGTAAAGACTTAAAGAAAATCTTATTTGCAAATGCACAATTAATACCAAATGCAGATATTCCAACAAAGGAAACAGGAACAAGACATAGAACAGCTGAACGTACAGCAAAACAAACAAAAGAACTAGTTATAAGCATTTCGCAAAGGAGAAATATAATTACAGTATTTAAAGACGATTTTAGATATGTAATAGAAGACACATCGCGAATTCTTACAAAAGCAAATCAGGCATTGCAAACAGTTGAAAAATATAAAAAAGTATTTGATGGAAAATTAAGTATTTTAAACGAATACGAATTTAATGATATAGTTACATTAGATAATGTAATAACAGCAATTCAAAGAGCAGAAATGGTTATGACAATGGTAGCAGAGGTACAAAGAAGTATAAATGAGCTAGGAGAAGAAGGAAGACTTGTACAAATGCAATTAGATGAACTAGTAGGAGGGCTTGAAAAAGAAGAATTACTAATTATAAAAGATTACATAGCACCAGGCAAAAAAAGAACGCCAGAAAAAGTTTTAAATGAAGTAATAAATTTACAATATGAAGACTTAATGAATTCACAAATAATTGCTAGAATGTTAGGGTATGAGATATTTGATAATTATGATGAAGTAGGTGTATTTACAAAAGGATACAGAATTTTAGATAAAATACCAAGAATGCCAAGTAATATAGTAGAAAACCTAATTAAAAAATTCAAATCTTTCCAACACATATTATCAGCAGATATACCAAAACTTGATGAAGTAGACGGAATAGGAGAGGTAAGAGCAAGAACAATTAAGCAATCTTTAAGAAGAATGCAAGAACAATTTGTATTTGATAATTTAATGATATAATATGAAAAAGATAAACTGTAACAAAAGAGGAAGGTGAAAGCAATTTGAAAGGTGAAAGGGCAATAACTATAATAGCACTAATAATAACGATTATTGTAATAATTATTATAGCAGGAGTAACAACATATAGTGGTATTGAATCCATAAATACAGCAAAAAAGACAGCATTTATATCAGAACTTGAAATGATACAAGCAAAAGTAAATACAATTTATGAAAAAAGAAGGACAAATCAATCCGAAGTTGAATATTATAATAAGATAGGACAAGATATAAACAATGTAGAACAAAATAAATTAGAACTTGTATTAGTTGATAATTCTAAAGAGGGTTTTAGGTATTTTTCACGGAAAAGACTTAAAATTACTAGATTTAGATAATATAAGTCAAGAAGTAATAATAAATTATGATACAAGAGAAGTAATTAGTTTAACAGGAATTAAAATTAATGAAGTAATGTATTATAAATTAAAAGACATACCAGGTTATGTAGGATATAATGTAGAATACACAGATGTAAATAATCAAGCACCAACATTTGAACTAGAAATTACAAAAATAGAAAATCAGTATAGAGTTACATTAAAAAATATAATATTAAAAGCTAATGTAAGAGGGGGTACAGTAAGTTATAAACTACATAATGACTCTAATTGGATACTAAATGGAGAAAATACAAATTTCACAGTAACTGTGCCAGGTATATATGATGTAAAATTTACAGATAAAGCACGGAAATAGCACAATTATACAAGAAAATATAGATATTTTAAATACATATGATGAAAATACAATGGTAGAAACATAAAAATAGGGGCAATTTTTCACCATATTTTATACATTAAAAATGAAAGGAATGGGAGTTAAAATGAAAACAAAAAACATTATTATAATAATAGCAATTATTTTAATATTAGCATTAATAGGAGCTTTATGTTATGGATATTATGAAAAATTTGCAAAAGAGGTAAAAAATCCAATAGCAACAATGGAAGTAGATGGATATGGAATGATAAAAATAGAATTATATCCTGATATGGCACCAAATACGGTAGCAAACTTTATAAGACTTGCAAATCGTGGATTTTATAATGGATTAACATTTCATAGAACAATACCAGATTTTATGATACAAGGTGGAGATAAACAAGGTAATGGAACAGGAACACCAAGTTTAAGTGATATATTAGATAAAGAAGAATTTGAAGTAAATGGATATACAGAAGATAAAGAATATGCAATTAAAGGTGAATTTGTAGCAAATGGATACACAAAAAATACATTAAGACATGAAGAAGGAGTTATATCAATGGCGAGAAGTGATTATTCAAACTATGGATTTACTGCACAAGGATATAATTCAGCAGGTTCACAATTCTTTATAATGACTAAAAATACATCATCACTAAATGGTCTATATACACCATTTGGGAAAGTAATAGAGGGAATAGATGTAGTACATAATATCGAAAATGTAGAAGTTGTAACAAGAACAGCAAATGAAGAAGGGGCAGACAAACCAGTAAATCCACCTGTAATTAAAAGTATTACAGTAGAAACATTTGGAGTAGATTATGGTATGCCAGAAATTTTAGATACATTTAATCCGCAAGAAGTTCTAAACCAATATTATAATTCTATGTTACAATAAATTTTATAAAAGAAGAAAGAGGTTTAACGATAGTAATAAAGAAACCTCTTTCTTTTTTTACTCATGACAATAAGATTTTAACTATCATTTTTTTATTTGTTTTGAATATCTTGTTTTTTTTATAAAAAAATATTATAATACT
>CAQOYX010000102.1 GCA_948852375.1 uncultured Clostridia bacterium | reverse complement strand
ATAACCTATATTTTTAATACTTTTGGATCTTAAGCTACAAGCTATTTCTAATAACATTTTATCAAAAGTTTCATCACATCTATAAAAATTTATAAATAATTTTTTAAAAAATGGGCGATTTAATCGCCCTTAAATTATTTATCTGAAATTACAATATTTCTTCTACATATTTTTATTTATGGTCATATAATTCTTCTATATTATATTTTTCTCTTTCCTTTTCAGTAAATATGTGTACTACAATATCCCCATAATCTAATAATATCCATTCTGTATTATATCCTTCTATTTTATTTGGATATATTTGTTCTTTTTTTAATTCTTCTTCTACATTATCTGCTAATGCTCGAATATGTGTAATGGATGTTCCACTTACTATTATGAAATAGTCTGCAAGTGTTGTTTTTTCTTTTACATCCATTGTTTTTAGGGCTATTGCTTTTTTGTCTTCTAATAGTTTTATGATTTTGTTTAATAATTCATTTTCCATTTATACTTATCTATCCTTTCCTTTAAAGTACTAATTTTTTACTTCTATTTATAATCTTTCCCTAATATTATTGTATAGTCTACATTAGAATTATTGAATTTTTTTGTTGCTGTTCCTACTTTTAATATTTCTTTTAATTCATTTGTATCTTTTGTTGTTTTATTTGTTCTATTTATTATTGATGTTTTACTTGTTGTTTTAGTATTTCCTGTTTTTACAACATTATAACCATTTTCTTTTAATTTTTCAGTTATTTTTGTAAGCAATTTGCTATTGCCTGTTCCATTGAGTATTTCTATTTTTATTTCTTGCCTTTTGCTTGTTGTAATCTCTGAATCGCTATCTTCTTTGTTTGTTGTGCTTTGACTTCCGAGTTTTCTTTTGACTATTGGTTGTTTCATTACTTGTTGTTTTTGAATTATTGATTGTACTTTGATTTGTTGTTTCTTTAGATGTAGTATTCGTGTTATTATTTTCTTCAGTTTGGTTTTCTATTTCTTCATCTTTAAATAGTTCTTTTATTACTGTAGTAACTTGTTTTTTGTCTATATTATATATCCATACTCCATTTGCAAGTTCTGATGTTCCTGGTAATGTTTCTGTTTTTAAATTTTCAGTATTAAAGTTTACTGCATATGGTATATAGTCTTTTACTGTGTTAAAATTCATGTTTGTCTGAATATTTTTAAATGCTATTTGTGCTATTTTATTTATGTTGAATATGTTTTCTGGTTTTAGAGTTTGTTTTAATGTTTCTTTTATGAATTCTCTTTGTGTTCTCATTCTTCCTATGTCGTTATCTCCATAACTTAATGGATATGTTGTGCCATCGTTATTGTGCCTAAATCTTACTAACCATTCTGCTTGTTGTCCATTTAATTTTTGATATCCTGATTTTAGGTTTATGTGTAGATTTTGTGTTACATCATCATATTTCATATCTATTGGTACATCAAATTCTACTCCTCCTATTGCATCTACTAATTCTACTAGAGCATCTGTATCTACTATTATATAATTTTCTATCTCTATTGCTGTTATTTCTTCTATAGAATCTATCATTCCTTCTATGTTTTCGCCATTTCTATACATTGCATTTATTTTATAACTTGCTGATGCTTTTTGCTTATTTTTTCCAACATATGTGTCTCTTGGTATTGACAGTATTGATGCTTTTTGTATTTTAGGGTCATATGAGCAAAGCATTATTGTATCTGCTAGTTTATAGTCTTCTTCACATCCGACTTATTCCTATTACTAAGAAGTATATTTTATCTAGGTCTTTTAGTGTGTTTTCGTCATGCCCAATTGCTGCTGCCATAAATCCTTGTAATCCTCCGCCATTTTTTATAACTCTATATGTGAAAAAGCCTGCAAATGCTAACACTAGTATTAACAATATAATTAGTATTAATTTGAATATTTTCCATGTTATACTCTTTTTTCTTTTTTGCTTTTTTTCTTGTTTTTTCTGTTTTTTCTCTAATTTTTTAATTTGTTTTTTTTCTTTTGTTGATAATATATTTTCTTTATTTGATGGTTTATTATTTGACATTGTTTGCTTTTTTTCTACTCCTTTTATTGGTTTATTATGGTTTTTATTTTGTTTACTATGTTTTTGAATTCTTACATTCTCTATGTTTTGGTTGGTCTTATTGTATCTTTGAATTTTATTATTTCCTATGTTTGGGGTTGATCTATTTGATCTTTTAATTTTGCTATTTCCTATGTTTAAACTTTGTGTATTATATTTTTTCATTTTATTATTTTCTATCTTTTTATTTTGTTTATTACTATTTCTTACATCTTTTGCTTTTTCCTCTTTCAAATTTTTCACTCCTAATTTTTTTACTATTACTAGTATAACAAAGTTATGTTGAAATATCAATATTTGCCTTTTATTTTTAATAATATTAAGAATAAGGATATAGTTTAGGTACATAAAAGTAATGTTTATGCATAAATTAGTTGCACCTGAACTGTATCAGAATAAGTAATTTTAACTACTTAAAAGAATATCATTAATATTAAATTATTGTTATATAATATCTTTGTTAATATTGTGCTATTTATTTGATTTAGTATTCCTGTTTTATCTGACATTGGTAATATTAGAGTTATTATTGTTAGTATTACATATATTACTAATATCCCTCTTACTATACCATATATTATTCCTCCTGCTTCATTGAATTGTTTTATTATTGGTAGTTCTGATACTGCTTCTAATATTGCTTTTGCAAATAGTAGTAATAATCTAGTTATTACAAATAATGCTATCATTACTATTAGATTTACTATAGATATTGTTAATTCTTTTGATACTGTTTGTACTACTGTGTTTTTTGCTTCATTTACTGTATTTGTTATTTGATCATTTATGTAGTTTACTATTACATTTGGTAAATTTGTATCTGCTTTTTCTATTTTTCCGTCTTCTATTTTTTGAATTGATGATAATTTTTTAGTTATTGTATTTTCTATGTTTTTAGCAATTTCTGTATTATTTACTATATAGCTTGAAATTGGTCTATATAATATTAATGTGATAACTATTGCTATTATAAATGATAATATCTTAAATGCTACACCTATTAATCCTTTTTTATAACCTAAAAATGTGCTTAATCCTATTATTCCTAATAATATTAAGTCTATAGCTATTGCCATTTTTATCGCTCCTTATTTTTATTTATATTTTTTATAATGTTGCTATTTCAATTTTGTCTTGATATATTATTCCTGCTATTTTTTCAGCTATTACTATTCCTTTTATTTCTTTTTCTGATATATATCTTTTTACAAGCCATCCATGTGTGTTTATAAATTCTATTCTGCTTCCTAAGTTTAGTGCTATGTTATTTCCACAAGTTTTTAGGTCTTTTATTACCCCACTTGCTGTATATATGTTTTCTTTTTCTGTTCCGTGTGTTTTTTAGTATTACTTGTGTATTAGTATTTAGCAATGAATTTGTTTTTTCCATTGCATATACTGAATAACCATTTAGTTCAATACTTGCAAAATTTACTTTATTTTTTTCAAATGATACTTTTTCAGTTTCATTTTCTTCATGTAACACATATATTCCATCATCATATGATATTAATAATTTATTTTGGTCTTGATATTTTATGTCTGTAATTAATTTATTTGGTTCTGAACTATATGTATATATTACAGAATTTGTTGGATCAGCTCCTGCTTTTTCTACTGATACTACTCTGATATTTGATTGTATTAATGTTCCTGCTACATTTATTTCTGCTATACTTAGGTTTTTATTATCATTTGATACTTCAGCATCTATTGCCATTGTACTTGATAGATATGTTTTAAATAGTTCTTTTCCATTTGGACTATATGTTGCAACTACTGCTTTATAACTTCCTCCTGTTATTATTACTGATACATATCCATTTTTATTTACATTTACTTTTTGTATTTGTCCTTCCACTTTTGTTTGCCATAATATGTTCTGTTCTGAAATTAGATACAGGTTTTGTCCATTTTTTGCAGCTATTACTAAAAATTTATTATTTGATGCATATAATGCATCACTTATTTCTATATCATGTTCATATTCTTTTTTTCCTAGTCCTGAATATGTTGTTAGTTTGTTTTTGTCTAAAATCGCAATATATTTGTCATAAGCATATATGCTTGGATTGTCTAAGTTTTTCATATCTATACTTGCCACATTATTTTGGACTATTTCTTTTCTTAAAATATATCTATTGGTGAAAGTTCTAAATTCTTGATTTCCTATATATAAGGCTATTAGTATTATTATGAGTATTACCAATATTGTAATACTTATTATGATTAACCTTTTTTTTGTTTGTTCATCTATATTGAGGTTTATTTTTATTTTCATTATTACGTATCTTTCCTTTCATTTAGTCACTATACATTTAATTTTAATTATTACACTTTATAGTTACTA
>CAQOYX010000101.1 GCA_948852375.1 uncultured Clostridia bacterium | reverse complement strand
GATGAACTCTCATACCAAAATGAGAAGAAATTTTTGTATATCCAGGTATTGGCCACTTAAACATTCCTTTTGCTACTAGACTTTTACCATCTGTTATAATTGTCGCTGAAGAAGTATTGTTTTGTAACCAACTTACATTTTCCTCACCTTCATAATAACCATTAGCTGCTTGTATAACGATTTCAACATCTTTGTCTAAATCGTCTTTTCTAATATGTAATTTATTTTTTAAATATTCTCGTAATCGTGAATACTTTTCCCCAATTAGTTCCTCATTTGTGAATACTTTACCTGTTATTTTTGTATTTCCATTAGTTGTTGTTTGCTCTTGATAATTATATTTGTAATGTCCCATTATGGTATCGCTTTCTATTAGTACAAAAGATGTCTCTTCTTTAGTAGAAGTAGTTTCTTTTCCATCTTCATCTTTTGTAGTAGTTTCAACTTTTAAGGTTACTGTTTCATATTTAAAGGTACTCTCAAATTCCTTTGCTACTTGATTTAATAAATTTTCGTCTATTTTTGTATGATTCGTCATATTGTGAAAAGCCATTAAAGCATATAAATGCGACCATTGAATCAGTTTATCATTTTCTCTATTATTCATATCAAGTAAATATTCAGTTTTTTCACTACCTTTATAATTATGACAAGTATTTAAGTATTCAGATTTTTTGATACATTTATTTTTTATTTCCAATTGTGCTGGTGGCATAGAAGCATCGTCAGTTTGTACCTCTTGAACAAAGATAGCATCTATAATTGAACATATTGCAAAAAATAACAAACCTATTATGATAATAAATGGCAAAAATGGCTTTATTACTTTAAAAGCAATTTTTTTAGCTTTATTTTTCACCTTTGATTTTGCTTTTTCTTTAAGGCTCATCATTATCACCTAGTTTCTTTAGGTTTTCAGTATCTTTTGTAACTTTACTTATATATTCAGTATTTTGGAAATTAGTTTTAATATGTTTATTGCCTTTATATGAATTATTATCAAACTTACCTTCAGCAAGACTTGCACCTGTTTTTAGATATGTTTTTGTGGCATTATAACCAGTTTTTAAAACACCACCTGCAACATTTTTAGGATTTATTTTATTTCCATTACTTATATTTTGCTTATTTTCTCCGTTTGGCTTTGGTATTGTTATTTGTTTGTTTTCTTTTTGTTTTGGTATTACATCTCTAATAGGATTTACATTTCCGTTGTAATCTTTTTCAGGACTTAAATTTTCTGTTGGATTAACAACTGATTTTACTCTTGATACAAAACCTTTGAAACCATTTCCAGAACCTTCATTATTTCCATTGTTATTTGAAATATTAGAAGATGGACTTTTAAATTGTTCTTTTATTGCACCTAATCCGAATCCCATCATAGCACCCATTCCCATAACTCTACCTGTCATTTGTTCATTATCCACACCAGCAATCCTACTTGTTAGGTTTTGTAAACAATTTTGTAAGGCATCTGCTAAAGGAAGAATCATCATAGCCCATATAAGACTAACAGCCCAGCCACCACCACTAGGCAAAAAAGCAAGATATATTAAAAACAAAAAGCAATATATAAATTGCATAAATATATTCATTATTATTTGACCAGCCCAAATACTTGCAGCCGTTACATTTTTGTTAATTATCCATAAACCACAAGCAACAGGGGTAAAAATACAAAATATTATAATTGTAAATTGTCTAACAATAAATTTGATATTTAATTTTACAAAAAGATAAATAAACATTGCTATAACTAAAGCTGTTGTAATAGCATTTCCTGTTCTAATGCTTGTTAGCATACTATTTCCTAGTGAACTATCCAAAGTACCACTATTAGCTGCTGTTACTAATAAATGTACTAAACTGTTATTCATAAATAATAAAAATCTAATAAATAATGGTGCTAAAGCAATCGCAACACCACCGAAAACATAACCTCATTAAACTTTCTTTTGCTTCATTCTTTTTAGCTGTATTCATACCAGCAATCATAATTTTATACGATAAGATAAATACTGCAATTAAAATTAGACTACTAGAAATAATCGCAAAAACAGTGTACCATTTCATAGTTTTATTCCATAAGTCAGCTGTAAAAGGGGATAGACTATCATTTTCAGCATTATTATTAAAAATTAATGTATCATAATCTTTAAATCCAACATTTGCCTCTTTTCCAGTAGTAAAATCAAAGACGGTTTGTGCTATTCCTCCAATACATTCAGCAATTATTTTTTCAAAAAGTGATCCATCTTCTTTTTTAATTTGGTCTTTAAATTTGACATCGTCAGCAAAGCACATAGGGCATAATAAAAAAAGAATTGTAATTACTACCAATGCACTCTTAAAAATTTTTTTCACATTATCACTTCCCATTATTAAATTAGGGCAATAGGAAACTTTTTTAAGTAAATACAAATTCTTTTTCATAAGGTGTTATTATAAATTTTATGGATGTTACACTATTATTAAGACTTACTACACATTGACCTGGCGATGCAGTTGTTAAAAATTCTTTTGTTCCTTCAGCTAAATTAAAAAAGTCTACAACGCTATCTACGCTACCAGGACTTTGCTTAAATAAGTACCTAGTTGAACATATATTTATAATAGTTTTTCCGTTCATCACAACCGTAAAAATTCGTCAATAAATTGGCTACCGAATAAATAGAGGAACATTGTATTTACGACCCCTACGAGCTACATTTACAAGAAACTCTGCCGATTCTTGATATTTTAAAAACAACCAAGCCTCATCACATACAATAATTTTTTTCTTTTCTCTATTTTTCAATATAAACTTTTGCCATACCCAAGTTAGAATAACAAAACTAGAGTAAAGTTTTGTAAATTCGTCCTTAATTTCGCTCATATCAAAGCAAATAATATCTTCGGAAGATGTGATTTTACTTTCACAGTCAAAGATTCCTAGAGAATTACCTTGTAAAAATGGTACAAGAATATCTGCCAACTCTTCACATTTTCCTCGTTCTTGTAATTTCCTTTGAAAATCGCTCAATGTAGGCATCTTCTTTTGGATTTTTCCGACTGCATATTTACCATTGTCTAGCTTTCCTCCTTTTCTTTCGTACAATGAATTTATATCTGTTGTAATACCTTTTTCGCTATATAATTGATTAACTACAACCTCTATTTCAGTATTTTCTGTTCCTGTTAGTGTTCTTCCGTAATTTCTACAAATTGTTGCTAGTAATGACCTTATTTCAGCTACTTTGTCGTTTATATTTAAAAATTTGTTATGACCTTTTATGTCAGGTTCTATTTCAAAAGGATTTATTCCAGCTGATTGCCCCTGTTCAATTTTTATAATTTTCCCACCAAGCATTTTTGTAAGATTTGCATATTCACCGTTCTACATCTATAAAAAAAGCACCACAACCGAGTTGTTGCAATGTTTCTAGCAGTTAATGTCTTTAATGCTACACTTTTTCCTCCTCCACTTGTACCACAAATAAATACATGAGGATTTGGCAAAGCAGGAGGACCGAATAAAAGTATCTATGTAGACAGGTGCATTCGTATACATATTTCGACCGATAAAAATTCCTTTATCGTGGCTTAAATTAGGATTAGAAATTGGAATTAATGTTGCAATACCGACCTGCTACCATATTTCTCTCATGATTTGGAATAGGTATCTCACCAGTTGGAAGAATTGTTTTATAGCCTTCTAATTGTCTAAAGGTTAATGTTCTTATCATTGCTGTTTTTTTGTTTAATTCACTTTCTAATATTTTTGTCTTTTCGTTAAGTTCTTCAAGACTTTCAGCATTTAGAGATATAAAGATAGTTGCGAAGAATAATTTATCTTGATTCGTTTGTATAAGCATTCTTAAATCTTCCAAATCTCCAATTTGTTTTTCAAGTTCAGGCAAATGTAGTATATTTCCGTTGTCTTGAATATGTTGCATATTCACTTTGACTTTGTACTAATTTTTTTGTTAATTGATTAATAGTATTTCCATTGTTAGCTGGTTCAACTTTTACAGAAATATTGATATTTCCAATATGAAATAGACTGTCTAACCAACTTACCCAAGTTTGTTCAGGATAAATAGTTAATACAAACATTCTACTAAATTTATTATAGCCACAAACTAGATAATCTCGTTTTTCTTGTAGTGCGTCAGGCAAAATAATGTCTGCAATAGTAGGAACATTATCAAATATGTTTATTTCTTTTTTCTTTTGTTTTCTGTTTTTTACCAACATATAGATTTTTCCCTCCTTCTTTTAATTTACTAATATTTAAACCAGAATTTTTGTTTAATTCTCTATAAATTAAATTATAAAGTTCGTCTTCGTTAAGTATTTCGCACATAATTTTTGCTCTTAATAGATTTCCTGTAAATGCTGTTGATTTTCTATTTAATTCTTCAATAGCATTTTCATATAGTCCATCATAAGAGATAATTGCA
>CAQOYX010000100.1 GCA_948852375.1 uncultured Clostridia bacterium | reverse complement strand
ATAGTTTATTATAAGTATTGCTGTCATAACTACTAAAGATTCCAATGAAATTATTACATTTGTATATCTAAATACTATTAATAAAAGTGCAACATATCCTATATATGAAATACTTAAAAAAATTCCATATGCTTTGTATTTTATACATAAATATACAAGCATTATAGCAATTATCACTATTGCTATATATATAAATATTTTTAATATATCTATATTTGTAGATGTTGATAAATAATTATTATTTCCTGTAACATATTTTATTGGCATTTTTCCTGAATTTAATATGCTTGCCAGTCTTGAAGTTTCTTCTATATATTCTGATATTGTTTCATTATCACTTGTTGCACTTCCTACTGATAATTCTAGTCTACCATTTGTAATTACTTCTTTAAAATATGTACTTGTTAATTGTTCATCATCTAGTTTGATACTAATTTTATTTGTAACAGTATTTCCTTCTTCATTTGTAGTTGATATATATTTTTTAGTAATTTCTTCTAATTTTTCTTTGCTTTCTTTATTAAATTCGATTCTCCAGTATACTATTGTTCCATAATCTGTATTTCCATAAACTGCACTTGATGATTTTACATTGCTATTATCTAGTAATACTTCATTTGTTTGGCTATCTTCAATAGTAAATTTTCCTATGTATGCTAAATTAGATATTATTGCATCTGTATTTGTAGCTTCTGGTAGCTCTATAGTTATTTCTCCATTTTCTGTATCTTGTTTTACTAAAAATTCATTTATTCCACTTTCTTGTAAACGTTTTTCTACGATTTCTTTTACTGTAGTATAATTTTCCACAGTTAATACTTCATCTTGATTAACTTTTTCATCTTTTTTTGTATAGCCCTCTTTTAGTTTTCCTTCTTCATCTAATCCATCAGTGGTAACATTTCCTTCATTATCATATATAACTTCTTTTGTAGAAGTATCAACAGATAGTTTTACAACTCTTGTTCCTTTTAAATTCATTGATAATAAGTAATTTGGTATTACATTTAACATTTGATTTTTATCTTTTATAAATATTCCAACAAAAGATATTAAGCAAACTGCTAATATTATTAATACTACTAATACTTTTAAACCTACATTTTTATTCATCATTATTTCTTTCCTTTCTTTTATATAAATTTAATTACTTTAAGCACCAAAATTTTACTGTTTTAAAACATATTCTTTAAATATTTTTGAGTAAAACTCTTACAATAACTTTGTATTATTGATTACTAACTCAAACCATACATTTAAGTACTTTGCTGCATATTTACTCATCATTGTTCTATCCATAAATATTTCAAAATAATCTAATACTGGACAAATTTTTGTATCTATTGTTATACTTAGTATTACTTTTTTGTTTTCTTTGTCTAACTTTAATTTTGTATTTGTAACAGCATAATTTACTCTATCGTGTTTTCCAAATGTAGCAATGTTTGTATTTACTACTCTATCTCTGTGAACGTCTGATTTATCAGCTAAAATTAATGCTGCTGATACATCACTTACTGCTGTTCCTGTTTGTTCATCATGGTTTCCAATAGCCATCATTATTTCTGTTCTATCTTCATGGCTCATCCCCATATCTTTTAAAATAGTATAAGCAAGTAATGCTCCAGATTGTGCATGGTCTACTCTATTAACACAGTTTCCTATATCATGTAAGTAACCAGCAATACGTGCAAGTTCAATTCTTTTTTTTTCATATCCAAAAGTTTCTAAAATATCTGCAGCCCTTTTTGATACAATACTAATATGCCTTGTTCCATGTTCTGTATATCCTAGAACATTCAGTTGCCTTCCGTGTTCCCTCTATTAAGCTTTGAACCTCTTCATTTTTCTTAACATCTTCTAAAGTAATCATAAATTCCTCCGTTTAATTTTTTATTATTAATATGTGAATTTTTCTAGAATTTATACGATAGTAGTATTCTATATCAAAAAAGAATACTTTTCAAGTATTCTTTTTATATTTTTATATATTTTGTATTATCACATTTACTTTTATCCAATTATCACATAATCTTTACTAGAACTTGTCAAAACTTCAGCACCTGATTTTCCTATTAATACTGTATCTTCTATTCTTACACCAAATTTTCCACTTATATAAATTCCTGGCTCATCTGTTATTACCATGTTTTCTCTTAAAATGAAGTCTCCTCGTTTTGAACTCATTATTGGTTCTTCATGTAAATCTAGTCCTACTCCATGACCTAACGCATGACTTAAATCAAAGTTATTTAGTTTAAAGTCATTTTCTACCATTCTAGAAATAATTTTAGTATTTGCTCCATCATAATATTCTTTTAAAGTTAATTCTTGATTTTTTAATACTAAATTATATATTGGTTTTATGTAGTCTTGTACAAAGTCTACAAATATTGTTCTTGTCATATCTGAACAATAGCCATTATATTTACATCCAAAATCTATAGTTATTATATCTCCTGATTGTATAACTCTATTTGTTGGTGTTGCATGTGGCATAGATGAATTTGGCCCGTGATGCAACTATTGTATCAAATGCAAGTCCATCTGCTCCATTTATTATAAAAAAGTTTTCTATTTCTCTTGCAATCTCTTTTTCTGTCATTCCTTTTTTAATATATATTTGTAAATATGAAAAACATTTATCTGTGATTTCACATGCCTTTTTTATACAATTAATTTCGTATTCATCTTTTATCATTCTTTGCTTTTCTATTAGTTTTTCCGTTTCTACAAAATTGTTAATTTTATAACGTTGTTTATAATCTTTATATTTTGCATATGTTAAATACTGTTCTTCAAAACCTACATTTTCACAAAACATGAAAAAATTTTCGTAATCTTCTTTTGAAACATCCATTATATTTGTTACAATTACTTCGTCATCTATTGTTAACATTGTGTTTACTTTTTCTATGTATCTTGCATCTGTTATGTATATATTTTCCTTTCTTGTTAATAATAATGTTCCTTCTGCTTCTATTCCTATTAAATATCTAATATTTATTGGATTTGATATAATCATACCTTGCATGTCCATACGTGCTATTTTGTCTCTTAACCATTTTATTTTTGGATTCATAATACTACCATTTCCTTTCCTTAATGTACAAAATCTTCTAAAAATATGCTTTATTATTTTTCAAACTTTTTCCTATTATATTTTTCCATACATACCTAATGTGAATACCTGCAAAAGGATTGTTACTAATACATCAAATGGTATGAATATAGCTATTATTGCTGCAACTACAATAAATGGTCCAAACGGTATATATTCATTTGATTTTTTTATTGCTGTAGCCAGCAGGATTATGCTTATAACTGCTCCTAATAAGAAAGCTATTAGTGATATTATAATAATTCCATAAAGACCAAAATATAGCCCTAATGCTCCCATTAGTTTTACATCTCCAAATCCCATTGCTTCTTTTCCTGCAATTAGCCCTCCGATTAGTGTTATTAATAAAAATATTCCTGCTCCTACTACCATTCCTAATAGCATTTCTTTTGCTATATTTATATTTACTATTCCATAAAGAAATGTAAGTATTAGTCCTATTTCAAACATTGTTAAGTTTAATCTGTTTGGTATTATTTGTAACTTGTAGTCTATTATAAATGCTGATAATAACATTGGAATTAATATAGCAAATTTTATTAAATTTAAATTTTCAAAAAATGTGTTATGAATTCCACAAAAATATAATAGTGCTACATATAATAATGCCATTATTATTATGAGTATATAATTGGCCTTCGGTTGTTTTTGTTTATCTAGTATATCTTTTGAAAATATTTTTTTGTTCTCTGGTAGTCGTATGTTGCACCAATTTATAAATACTCCTATTATTAGTCCTATTATTGCTGCTAAGCAGTAGTATAATATGTTTACATCGTTTATGTACATATTTTTCCCTCTCCTTTTTTGCATTTCTTTTTTATTATGTTTTCGATTGGTCGTTTTACCATTGTTATGAAGATGTCCTTTTCTTCTATTGGTTCTACCAGTATTGAGAACATTTTACATCTGTTTGCTCCTAATATGTCTGTGAAAATTTGGTCTCCTACTACTGCTACTTCATTGCTTTCTAATTCCATTATTTTTCTTGCTTTTGTTAAGCCTGTTTTTAATGGCTTTTTAGCAAAGTATATGTATGGTATTTCTAGTTTTTCTGATACTTTTTTTATCTTTTCTTCTTTATTGCTGTTTGATGCAATACAGAACTTAATGTTTTTATTTTTTAAATCTTTACACCATTTTTCTATTCCATTTGGCATGTTCTTATAATAATCTATAAGTGTATTGTCTACATCTAAAATTAAGCCTTTTATGTTATTTTTTTGTAATATTTCATATGTAATTTTTTGTACATTATTTATGTATAATTTTGGGTATAAATTCATATTTATAAAATTTTCCTTGTAATATATTTAGGTTTTTAAGTAAATGTACCTATAAACATTATAGTTAGTTACTGCTTAGACAAATACATATTTGTCTAAGTCTAAACAGTAA
>CAQOYX010000099.1 GCA_948852375.1 uncultured Clostridia bacterium | reverse complement strand
GTTATTTCTAAGAAAGTGTGACATATGTTTGACAAACCTACAGCTTTTACAAAAAAACAACAAAAATACTCTTGACTTTTTTTATTTTTTATAATAAAATACAAACATAAATTCGTAAAAAGAAAAGGGAGAAAAAAATGCAAGAGATATTAGAAGGATTAAATGATAAACAATATGAAGCAGTAGTAAATTATGAAGGGCCATGTCTTGTAATAGCAGGAGCAGGAAGCGGAAAAACAAAAGTATTAACACACAAAATAGCATACTTAGTACAAGAAAAAAACATAAAACCATGGAATATACTAGCAATAACATTTACAAACAAAGCAGCAAACGAAATGAAAGAAAGAGTAGAAAAAATAGTAGGAGGAGACATATCACGCAATATGTGGATAGGAACATTCCACTCTATATGTGTTAGAATACTTAGAAGATATATAGATAGAATAGGTTATGAATCATCATTTGTAATATTTGATACAACTGATGGAAGAGCCATGATAAAAAACTGCTTAAAAGATTTAAAACTAGATGACAAGATGTTCACAGACAGATCAGTTCAATTTGAAATAAGCAATGCAAAAAATGAAATGTTAGAGCCAAGCACATATGCTTCAAGAGCAAAAGGAGACTTTAGAAAAGAAAAAATAGCAAGTATATATGAACTATACCAAAAAAGACTAAAAGAAAACAACGCAATAGATTTTGACGACATAATAAACTTCACAATAAAAATTTTAACCGAAAACCGGAGACATACTAGAACACTATAGCGAAAAATTTAAATACATACTAGTAGACGAATACCAAGATACAAACAAAGCTCAATTCATGCTAATATCCCTACTTGCAGCAAGACATGGAAACATAACAGTAGTAGGAGATAACGACCAAGGAATATACTCATTTAGAGGAGCAGACATAACAAACATACTAAACTTTGAAAAAGACTTTCCAGGAAGCAAAATAATAAAACTAGAGCAAAACTATAGATGCACAGGAAGTATACTAAATGCAGCAAATGCAGTAATAAAAAACAATGAAACAAAATACGAAAAAAAGCTATGGACAAATAATGAAAAAGGTAACCTACCAGTAGCACACACAGCAGAAGACGAATATGACGAAGCACGTTTTATAGTAGAACAAATAAATCGTCTAAAAAGAGAAGAATACTATAAAAATTCAGACTTTGCAATACTATACAGAATGAATACACAATCACGTGCAATAGAAGAAATTTTAGTAAGAGAAGACATACCATATAAAATCATAGGAGGATTAAAATTCTATGAAAGAAAAGAAATAAAAGACATAATAGCATATTTAAGATTAATACACAACACAAATGACAACTTAAGCTTAATAAGAATAATAAATGAACCCAAAAGAGGAATAGGAAAAACAAGCATAGACAACATACAAAAACTATCAGAAGAAACAGGAATATCAATGTATGAAATAATAAAAACAGCAGACCAATATGGGTTAAACAGAATATTTGCAAACTCAAGAGAATTTATACAAACAATAGAAGAACTAAGAGGAATTAAAGGAAAAATAGAAATATCAGAACTAATAAAAGAAACACTAAACAAAACACGGATACACAAAAGCGCTAGAACAAGAAAATACATCAGAAGCAGAAAACCGAATAGAAAACCTAGAAGAATTTTTAACAGTAGCAATAGAATTTGAAGAACAAGAAGCAGAAGCAAGTTTAGGAGATTTCTTAGAAGGAATAACTCTATCAAGTGACATAGATAATCTAGAAGAAGAACAAGACTTAGTAACTCTTATGACACTTCACAGTGCAAAAGGACTAGAATTTCCTGTAGTTTTCTTAGTAGGAATGGAAGAAGGAATATTCCCAGGATATAAATCAATAGGAGAACCAAAAGAACTAGAAGAAGAAAGACGACTATGTTATGTAGGAATAACAAGAGCAAAAAACAACTTATTTCTAACATGTGCAAAAAGAAGAACAATATTTGGTTCAACAAGTTGCAATTCAATGTCAAGATTTATAGAAGAAATACCAAGAGATTGTATAGAAGGATTACAAAATATAGAAAACACAAAAAATCAATTTAAAGAATCAAATTACACATGGCAATATGGAGGAAAAGTAACAACTCGGAAAAATAGAAAAAAGTAGTATACCACAACAAAAAAACACACGGTGTACGGATTTAGAACAGCAGAAAGTTTCTTAAAAAGCCTAACACAAAAAGAAAACGAAAATCCAGAATTAGACCTATCAATCTACAAAGCAGGAAAAAGAGTATACCACAAAAAATTTGGAGAAGGAACAATAAATTATGTAGAACAAGAAGAAAATGATCTAAAAGTAGATATAACATTTAATAAAGTAGGACATAAAAGACTAATGGCAAATTTTGCTGGGTTAGAAATAATAGATTAAAAAATATAATGACCTGCATGGTATGTAGGTCATTTACCAATTTATAAAACAATAAAAAAATTAATTCCGTAGGAATTGCTAAATTTCAGCGAAATATTACAAAAATATTACAAAACATAGATACAAAGAGATAAACAAAGAAAAATAAAAAAAAATAAGAAAAAACAAAGATAAATACGAAATACAGAGTGAACTGGTTATTGTATAAAAAAAATAGTTAATATACAATAATAACATCAAAAGAAAAGGAGTGTATTAAGTATAATGAAAAAAATATTAATACATATAAGAACATGGATAAAGCTTATTTCCGTAGCAGTTTTGGCAAGTTGTTTAATTATAGGAGTAGTAGCATTTATATATAAACCAACATATGGAGTTTATATAAGTGGAGAGCAAGTAGGGTATACAAGAAATAAGAGTAAATTACAGGAAAAAATAACAGAATATATTAATAATGGAGATGGAGAAAACGTAGCATTTGTGCAAGTAGACGACATGCCAGAGTATAAGCTATGTTTACTAAAAAAAGATATAGAAGCAAATGATGGTGAAATTTTTGATATAATAAAACAATCTGGAACAGCATATTATAAATACTATGCAATATTAGATGCAGGAGAAGAAAAGCTATATGTAGCAACATTTGAAGAAGCAGAAAATGCAATAAACGAATTAAAAGAAAAAAACAGCAAAAACAAAAATGATTTAACAATAGTACCAAAATTTGAAGCAGAAGCAAAAGACGTTGTTACAAAAGAAGAAGTAATATCAAAACTATATGAAAAAGTAGAAGAAAAAGCAAAAACAGTAAGAACAACAACATCTTCTTATTCATCATCTTCAATAAAATATGCATCAAGTGCAAACACAACAAGTAAAAAAGTAGCATTAACAGTAAATCTAATAAAACCAGTATCAGGAGTAGTAACATCAAGATTTGGTTCAAGATGGGGTTCAACACATAAAGGAGTAGATATAGGAGCAGCAAAAGGAACAGGTATAAAAGTAGCAGCATCAGGAACAGTAGTATCATCAAGCTATGGATATAATGGTGGATATGGAAACTGTGTAGTAGTATCACATGGAAATGGTGTAGAAACAGCATATGGGCATTGTAGTGAACTATATGTAAAACCAGGACAAAAAGTGTCACAAGGAGAAATAATAGCAGCAGTAGGAAATACAGGACGTTCATATGGGAATCATCTACATTTTGAAATACGCATAAATGGGGTAGCACAAAACCCACAAAATTATTTATATTAAAATAAGGGTCATAATATTGACCCTTATTTTAATATAATATATATAGAGAGAGAAAAAATACGAAAAGGTTACACAAAAAAGATGTGAAACCTTAATTAATTTTAGCAAAAATGCTTAATACAAATATCAATTGCATTATCTTTGATAAGTAATTTACCATATTCTAACAACTTATTTTCAAATAATCCAGCATTATTTACAAAATGTGCAAACTCAGTAATAGCTGAACAAAAAGTTTTAAGTAACTTATCATTAATATGTATATTAGAAAAAACTAAATAATATTTATCATTATACTCATATAAAGACACAGTATCAACAAAATCATTAGTATATTTTAAGACACTATTACTTAAAAAACTACAAAAAGTACAATACTCGTCAAACGATTCAAAGCAATAAATTGCTTTAGCAGTATTAACATCACAAGTTTTTCTTTTTATATTTACTTTTTTCTTCTTATATGTACCCTTTTCATGTACATTATCATGTTCATATTCAAATCTTGTAACAGTAAGAACAAAATTACCATTACTCATAGCAAGAGCTTCAATCATAACCCTATAATCATCCGTTACAAAACCAAGTTCCTTTTCAGCTTTATCAAGCATATCAAGAAATAGTTCTTGAGATTCAATAGAATTAGACATAAAAGTATGAAAATCTATGTGATTTTCTTCTAAATCCTTTAAATTTAAAGTAATTCTTATTTTATTATCATTTAATTTTTCTATCTTCATTTACTAAAACACCCTCCAAATTTTGCTTTACAATTTAATTATACTACTAAAGTTAATATTTTTAAAGAAACAATTTTTGGAAAAACAAAAAATTTATAAAAATTTCCAGCAATATATTATATTATTTAGTAGCAAAAAGTG
>CAQOYX010000098.1 GCA_948852375.1 uncultured Clostridia bacterium | reverse complement strand
TGTAGTAATTGCAGTAGCAATATACATTATATCTATATATATTGCAATTTTAACAAATACTTCATCATCTACATACATAGAAAAAATGGGATATAAAGGATGGTTTGAATCTGGAAATAGCATTAGTGCAATACTAATATTATCAATGTTTTTATTATTAAATTTTATAAAAGATAAAAAATATAGATATTTTATAGCATTTCTTATACTATTAGTAGGAATTTATTTAACAATGCTTATAGGTACAAGAGTGGGACTATTTGGATTTATTTTAGTGCTATTTATATATGCAATAGTAGAAATATCTGTATCAATATTACATAAAGTGCAACTTAACAAAAATGTATTAATAATTAGTATATGTGCAATTATTCTAGTAACTGCTGTAGTAGGAGTATTAGGTTCTAGCACATTACAAAGAAGAAAACATTTACAAGATATAGAGGGAAATATAGTAGATGAAAAAACTAGTACTCAGTCACATATTTCTGGTTCATTATTAGAAATAAAAGAAAAAATAGATAAAAATGAATTAGAAGAAGGATATATGAATGAAGAATCTAAAAAATCTATTTTAGATTTATACAAATTCGCAAATAAGCACAATGTTGTAAACAATGATATGAGAACACAACAATTAGTATATAATTTTTACCTAGTAAAAAATCAAAAAAATCTATTATATATGCTATTTGGAAATGGATATATGGCAAACTATAGGGAACTTGTACTAGAAATGGAAATACCAGCATTATTATTTAATTTTGGAGTAATAGGATTTATATTATACTTTATACCAATATTTTTAATTGCTTGCTATGGAATATATTTAGTGGTACGAAATAAGGATAAAATTGATGCAGAATATATAATGTTATTACTAGGGCTATTGTTTAGTTTTGCACTTGCATTTTTATCAGGATATACATTCTTTAATTCATCTACAATGATGATAATAATTGTAATAAGCGTATTTTTAATAAATAAAAGGGAAAAGTGGGAATAGGTAAAAAACCATTCCCACAAAACGGTGGTAAAATTATCCAAGAATAGCACATGGATAATTTAAAACATTCTTAATGCAGTCAATACCAATTTGATAATACTGCAATTTTTCATAATCATTGGGTAACATTTCGAATATGATTTCTTCAGCTCGAATAACGACAATTCCAATAAGTGCTTGACGAATGTAGAAATGTTCTACATTGTTTGGATGATATATATATACCTCCATATTCTCAATATTATGTCCTGCAAGTAGAAAATCTACAACCGTATTTTGAATGCAGTAAACCCGGTAATTAGGTTCATTCATAAGAAAACCACCTTTCTGTAAATTATTTTATGTGAACGTATCAATTATATAACATATTATGTGAAATGTCAAAAAATTATGGAGTAGATAAAAAACGAATAGAAATTTAGGAGGAAAGTATTTGAAAAAGATAGTATTTGGAATAACTAGCTTAACTCTGGGGGGAGCAGAAAGAGTATTAGTAGATATTGTAAATAAACTAAATAATGATTATGATATAACTATTTTTACATTGTATAAAGGAGGAGAATTTGAAAAAGCAGTTTCTAATAGGGTAAAAGTAAAAAGTTTATATGATACGTCATATATAAATATGTCGAAATTAAAAAAAATAGCAATTTCACTAAAGTTATTTTTTATGAAAAATAGCATATATAATAAAAACATAAAACAAGAAAAATATGATACAGAAATAGCATTTTTAGAAGGACCAATTACAAGGTTATTTTCTACAAAAAATCCAAATACAAAGAAGATAGCATGGGTGCACAATGATATTGCACAAGTATTTGGAGATAGTTTGAAATCTAAAATGAAAAATAAATATGATAAAAAGGTATATAATATATACCAAACAATAGTATTTGTAAGTAAAGATAATCTAAAAAAATTTAAAAAAACGTATTCTAATATAGATGTAAAAAAATTAAAACTAATATATAATTATATAGATGCAAATAATGTTCTAAAAAAAGCAAACATGGATGAAAATATAGAATTAGAACAAGGAAAAATAAACATAGTAACAGTATCAAGACTAACAAAACAAAAAGCAATAGATAGATTAATAAATGTTCATAAAGACTTAATAGAAAATGGAATTATGCATAATATCTATGTGATAGGAGATGGCTCACAAAAAGAATTTCTACAAAAACAAATAGAAGAAGCAAATGTGAAGGAAACATTTAATCTATTAGGAAAAAAGGAAAACCCATATCCATATATAAAAAAAGCAAGCTTATTTTGCTTATTATCAGAATATGAAGGATATGGAATGGTTTTAGAAGAAGCAAAAATTTTGGACAAGTTTATAATAACAACAAACACAGCAACAAGAGAAGCTGTTGCAAACTATCAAAAAAGCTTAGTAGTAGATAACAATGAAGAAGCAATATATGAGGGTCTAAGAAAAGTTATAAAAGATAGACTAAATGCAGAATATGAGAATAATGAAATTAATGAAAACAACAATGAAAATTTATATAATAATATGCAAATATTAGAAGAAATAAAAGAAATATTGTAAAAGAACCCCCCAGTCAGCTTCGCGGTTATTGGGGCTCTTAAGTAAAGTCTTCGAAGTTTCTTAAAATCGATATATTAGAAATAAAAAATATAGAAGTTTTACTGTTAGATTATTAGAATTTAAGTTCTTACGAAGCCTAGCAAGAAAGCCACTTTACAAGGGGGCTGTCAGCGAAGCTGACTGGGGGTTCTTGAAAGGAATAAACTATGAAAATATCAATTCTAACACCAACCTACAACAGAGAAAAGCTACTAGAAAGGCTATATAATAGTATATTAGAAAACCTAAAATATGGAATAGAAGTAGAATGGCTAATAATGGATGATGGTTCTACAGATAACACATCAAACCTGATAAAAAGATTTATTAACGAAAACAAATTTGACATTCAATACTATAGCCAAGAGAACAAAGGCAAAATGGTGGCCATAAATAACCTAATTCCATATGTAACAGGAGAACTAATAATAGAATGTGATTCAGATGACTATTTTAAGCAAAATGCTTTTCTAACAATAAAAAATACATTAAGTGAATTAAAGGACAATACATATGCATTGTGCTACTTAAAATACGACCAAAACGAATGTAACATAGGAAATTTATTTAAAGAAAAAGAGACGACAATGTTTGATTTATACTTTAAACAAGGAGAAAATGGGGAAAAAGCCTTAGTATATAATGCAAAAATAAGAAAAAAGTATAGTTATGAATTACAACAAGGAGAAAAATTTATAACAGAAGCAAGAATGTACCACAAAATGGATTTGAAATATAAAATAAAATGCTTTAATGAACCTATATTAATATGTGAATATCAAGAAGAAGGATATTCAAAAAACATTACAGAAGTATTTAAAAATAACCCATATGGATATTATAAATATTTTAAAGAAATGTTTGAGATGGATTTAAAAGGTATATACTTTAATAAAAGGATGTACATATTAAAACATTATATATTATTTTTAGTATTAACAAATAAAAAGTTTAAAGAAAGTTTAGAAGGTGTAAAAGGAACAATTAATAAAATACTATTTATTTTGATGTACCTACCTGGAGTATTAATTACTAAAAAGAAATTTTATAAATAATTTAATGTTACAAGATACTATTATAGTCAAAAAATGTAATAAAAACCAAGTTTTTTGTAGTATTTAGGTTGTGAACATAGTCTGTAATATGATATAATGTGCAAGTAAATTATTTAGGAGGATAAAAATGCAAGAAAATAAAGAATATAGCATTATAGTTGATAATGTATACAAAACATTTAACGTTTACATGGATAAAGCAAATACAATTAAAGAAAAATTGATGTTTTTTAAACGAAATAGAAAAGAAAAAAGAGAAGTATTAAAAGGAATTAATTTAACTGTTAACAAAGGCGAGGCAGTCGCTTTAATTGGGGTTAATGGAAGTGGAAAATCTACGTTACTAAAATTAATGACAAAAATTATTTATCCAAATAAAGGAAAAATAGAAACAAAAGGTAAGTTAACATCTCTTCTAGAGCTAGGAGCGGGGTTTCATCCAGACTTTTCAGGACGTGAAAATATTTATTTTAATGCTTCTATATTTGGATTAACAAAAAAAGAAATAGATGAAAGGCTAGACAGCATTATAGAATTTTCAGAACTAGGAAGCTATATAGATAACCCAGTAAGAACATACTCTTCTGGTATGTATATGAGGCTTGCATTCTCTGTTGCAATTAATGTAGATGCAGATATTTTGTTAATTGACGAAATTTTATCAGTAGGAGATCAACATTTTCAAGAAAAATGTTTTAAAAAGATGCAGGAACTAAAAAAAGAGGGAAAAACAATGGTGTTTGTTACCCATAGTATGGAATCTGTAAAAAGTTTATGTGATAGAGCAGTATGGTTATATGAAGGTAAAATAAGAATGGATGGAAATGTAGAAGAAGTAGTAAATGAATATATAAAAGTAACAGCTTAAAAATTAGATAAAATAAAAACAAAAAAACTCAAAAAACATTTGACATTTTATATATTATAATAGA
>CAQOYX010000097.1 GCA_948852375.1 uncultured Clostridia bacterium | reverse complement strand
CTATGATAACATATATGAATATGTAGATGATGGATATTCAGGTTCTAATTTTAATAGACCAGATTTTAAAAGAATGATACAAGAATTAAAAGAAAAGAAAATATGTTTAGTTATTACAAAAAATCTAGCAAGATTTGCGAGAAATTACATAGATGCAGGAGAATATATTGAAAAATTCTTTCCTAATAATAATATTAGATATATTGCGGTATTAGATGGTGTTGATACAAATGAAGAAAAAATGGAAAATGATATAGCACCATTTAAAGGATTGTTTAATGAAATGTATTGCAGAGAAACTTCAAGAAATATTAAAGCAACAAAAAGAAAACAAATAAAAGATGGGGATTTAATTAGACCAATAGCACCTTATGGCTATATTAAAAATCCAGAAAATCCAAAAGAATTATTAATAGATAATGAGGCAGCAAAAATTGTAAAAAAAATTTTTATGATGAAATATGAAGGTTATACTGCTAAGCAAATTGCTAATTACTTAAATGAAAAAAAGATAAAAACACCATCACAATATTTAAATGTTTTTAGTGGTAGAGAAATAAAGATTTGGACTGGTGATGGTGTTTCAAGATTATTGTCAAAACCAGTATATGTAGGCGATAGTTATTTAGGAAGAAGCACAAATATAAATTATAAAACAAAGAAAAAGATTTATTACAATAGGAAAGATAGTGTTTTAATAAAAGAAGATCATCCTGCAATTATTAGTAGAGAGATTTTTGATGAAATACATAATAATAATAAATATAACAATCAAAAAAGGAAGAAAGCAAATGTTAGTACAAGAATAGGAGATTATATTTATTGTGGTGTTTGTGGAAGAAAGATGGGCAAAAGAAATAGAAAAGGAAAAATTAGTTTACATTGTTCTGCAAATAGATCTAGTGAAGAAATATGTGATAACAATTGTAGTTATCAATATGAAACAATAGAAAAATATATAATAGAATCTTTAAATGAAGAATATAAAGATTTTATAAAAGAAAGTAAATATAGAATTTCAAAAAAAATTCAAGACAAGAAGGAAAGTACTATATTAAATCAAAAGAAAAAATTAGAAAGTGATTTAAAAAAAGTAGTGTCAAAAATTTCAGAATTATACAGTTATAGACTGAATGGAAAAATTGCAGAAATGGAATATAAAGAAAGATATACAATGTTGATAACTGAAAGAGAGAAACTACAAAATGAAATAACTTCTGTTAATAATGACATAAACGAATTACAAGATGAAGTAAAAGTGAAAAATAATTTAAGAAATGCAAAAAGAAAAATAGATAGAATTAGTATGAATAAGTTTAAATCAGAAGATATAGATTTATTTATAAAAAGAGTTGATTTAAAATATAATGATATATTAATAAAGTTTAAGTTTAAAAAGTAAAAATTGGTAAAGAGCCAATTTTAAAAAAGTACTTTTTACTGACATCCTAATCATAAGTTGCCCGGAACCATGGTCTTGTAAATGCTATTCCATCTGTTTCTAAAATTTCCAAAATATATTTTTTATCTAGTAAATCATTAATAGGTGCATTTGGTGTTTGCATAATAGTTGTAAGCATTTGTTTTACTGCTTTTAAATAGGTTGGGTTATGTGTTTTTGGATATGGACTCTTTTTTCTGTTTATTATTTCATCTGGCAATAAATCACGTACAACATAACGAAGTAATCCTTTTTCACGTCCATTTAATGCTTTTATTTCCCAAGGTACATTCCACATATATTCAACCAATCTATAATCGCAGAAAGGAACTCTTAATTCTAACCCATTATACATACTCATTCTGTCAGATCTATCAAGCAAAGTTTGCATGAACCAATTTAGTGTTAAATATGATATTTTTCTTTTCTCAGCAGTTTCTTTAGAATCACAATCTAATATTTCTACATTAGATAAACTTTCTTTATACCTATAGTCTATATATTCTTTTAAATTAATTTTGCTTGAAATATCTTTATTTAAAAGATTTTGCCTTTCGTCTTGTGCAATAGACCAAGGAAAAGTATTACTATTTAGGGAATCTTCACGGAAGAACCAAGGATACCCTGCAAAAATTTCATCAGAACACTCACCGTGATACTGCAACAGTTGCACCTTTTCTTATATTTTTACAAAATAGTAATAAAGAAGAATCAACATCAGCCATTCCGTGGAAAATCTCTTGCAATCATTGCATCTTCCAAGCTTTTGGCAAGTTCAGGTGTATCTATTACAATTTTATGATGCTTTGTATCAAAGTTTTTAAGCATTATATCTATATAATAATTATCAGAATTTGGCTGGAAATCACTTTTTACAAAGTTTTTATCATTATCTACATAATCAACTGAATAAGTATCAAGTTTTGGCAAATTATTTTCTTTATAATAGTTTGAAATATATGCTGTAATAATACTAGAATCAAGGCCTCCAGAAAGCATTGCACAAAGTGGAACATCGGATACAAGCTGTCTTTTTATTGCATCTTCTAATAAATTATGGACTGTTTTGCAAGTAGTTTCAAAATCATCTGTATGAGGTTTACTTTTTAATTTCCAATATTCTTCTATGTATAAGCCAGATTTATTATATATAGCAAAATGAGCAGGCTTTATTTCATATATATTTTTGAAAATGCTAGTTCCAGGAGTATGACTAGGACCAATTCCAATTAATTCAGAAATACCTTGTTTATCTAACTTTAGTTCCACTTTTGGATGCTTAATTAATGCTTTTACCTCAGATGCAAAAATTAAGTTATCATCTACAATAGTGTAATATAAAGGCTTAATACCAAAGTGATCCCTTGCTAAGAACAATTCTTGGCTTTTTTCATTCCAAATAGCAAAACTAAAAATACCATTAAAACGTTTTACGATATCACTACCAAAATGAATATATGCTTTCAAAATAACTTCTGTATCACAATATCCTTTAAAGGTAAAACCAGCTGTAATAAGCTCTTGTCTAATTTCTTCTTTATTATATAATTGACCATTATATACAATTGTGTAAGTATTTTCACCATAAGTTGTACTCATAGGTTGTTTACCATTTTCAGGGTCTAAAATTATTAGCCTACGATGCCCTAAATTTATATGTTCATTAATATAAAAATTTTCCTCATCAGGTCCACGCTTTGCAAGTTCTTTTGTCATACGAGTTATAATATCTTTTTCATTAGAAATATTATGTTTTAAGTTCACAAAACCGAACTAAACCACACATATTATAAATCAACTCCAATACTTATTAAAATTTATACTAATAATATATGCAGTTAAAAAAAAAATGTAACAAAATACTCTATATAAAACACAAATAAAATTATATTTGCATAATATTAAATAA
The DNA here is from genome assembly GCA_948852375.1 of uncultured Clostridia bacterium. The sequence continues at coordinate 1,314 of CAQOYX010000097.1, read as the reverse complement.
AATAGTTAGAAAATAATAAAAATTTTCATACCTAAATATGGTTTCAAAGTAAAGCAAGAAAGGAATATATTATGAGAAAATTATTAAAAGAATTATGTGAAGATGCCAAAAATATAAAACAAAAAGATCCAGCATGCAAAAACATATGGTATGCTATTTTATTATACCAAGGATTTCATATATTAATTTTTTATAGATTAGGTCATTATTTATATAAACACAAACTATACTTCATAGCAAGACTAGTATCACAAATAGGAAGGTTTCTAACAGGAATAGAAATACATCCAGGAGCGAGCATTGGAAGAAGATTATTCATAGACCATGGAATGGGAATAGTAATAGGGGAAACAGCTACAATAGGAGATGACTGTACAATTTACCATGGAGTAACTTTAGGAGGAACAGGACATGATAAATACAAACGACATCCAGACTTAGGAAATAATGTAATGGTTGGATGTGGTGCAAAAGTTTTAGGGCCAATTAAAATAGGAAATAATGTGAAAATAGGAGCAAATGCTGTTGTAACTAAGACTATTATGGATAATGTAACAGTAGTAGGAATTCCAGGAAAAATTATATAAAAAATTTAGAAATACTATTGCAATAATTAACATAACGTGATAAAATAAAAATATGCACAAATAGTGTTGTATATGTGCCAAAAGAACACGAGGAGGAAAAAAAATGCAAACAGAAAATAACAACAATGGAGAAACACTAAAGGAGGTAAAGGCAGAGCCTGAGCATATCAAGGTACGGCATTTAGAAAATAGTACCATTGAAGTCTCCAAGGGAACTAAACGCTATGTTCGAAAAGAACACACATTTTCTGAATGTTGGCGTAATCAGGAATAGGCACAGGTAACGGTTGTATAACCAAGAAAACTGATAGTCGTTTTATAGACTATCAGTTTTTACTAAGATATAGTGTTAAAAAATTATAACAATGTAGTAGGTAGTTTTAAAGAAAATATTTATAAAAAAATGTTAAATAGAAAAATAGGAGATGAATTATATAAGCATATGTAATAAATGCAATAAAAGGAGTGCAAGAAAATATTGCAAATTGTGGAAACACCTATACATTAGAAGAATACAAAGAAAAGATGAGATAAATGTATGGTGCAGAAAGATAAATTTATAGTATTAGATAATGTTGATAAAGATTTAATGAAGATAATTCTAAATACTGCAAATAAATTTTCGGAAGAGTTATTACTAAAATATGATAATATAGTACAAATGCCGAGAATGTATTAAAGAACTTATTATGAAGAAAAGTAAATATAGATTATAGAAGAATAGTAT
>CAQOYX010000096.1 GCA_948852375.1 uncultured Clostridia bacterium | reverse complement strand
ATGAAAAAAACTTTCCAAAGATTTGAATTTTTAAAAATATTTATATCCTAATATACATATTATCTTGTGTTTCAATTATATCATAACTAACAAGTAACTTTTAACTTAATTACTTGCATTACAAATTGTAAGTTGTCGAGATGATTATAACAAAAAAACAACTATCTGCAATTATATATTTATACATATCACAATTTATATCATTATCTTATTTTGCCACCACCAATTACAATATTATCTATATAGAATACTGCTGATTGTCCTGATGTTATTGATTTTTGTGGTTCCTCATATATTACTTTAATATTATTTCCATACGGAATTATTTTAGCTTTATAAGCTTTTGAAGAATATCTTGTTTTTACATAAACTATTAGTTCTTTTTCTAGTTTATCAATTAATAGCCAATTAATATCTGAAACAATAAATTCTTTTTTATATAATTCTTTTTCGTATCCAACAATTAATTCATTTGTTTCTTTATTAAATCCTATAACATATAATGGTCTAGTATTAGATATTCCTATTCCTTTTCGCTGTCCTATTGTATATTTGTATAATCCTGTATGAGTTCCTAATACATTTCCATTTATATCTACAATATTTCCTTTGATACTTTTTATATCAGAATTATTTTCTAAAAATGCCTTATAATCTCCACTTGGAATAAAACAAATATCTTCACTATCTGGCTTATGTGCTACTGGCAAATTATGTTGTTCTGCAATTTTTCTTATTTCTTCCTTACTGTTAAATTTCCCTAATGGTAATTTTAATTTGTCTAATAATTCTTTTGGAATATTATATAAAACATAACTCTGATCTTTTGATAGTGCATTTGCTTTTTTTAACACATTTTGATTATATTCTTTTGAATATTCTATTTTAGCATAATGACCTGTTGCAATATAGTCGCACTTTAACTCTTGTGCTTTTTGATACATGCTTCCAAATTTTAAATATTTGTTACATTCTATACACGGATTTGGTGTTTTACAATTTGCATAACAATTTATAAAGTCATCAATTACATATTTTTTAAATTCATCTTTAAAGTTTAAAGTGTAATGTGGTATTTGTAAATAATCGCAAACTCTTTTCGCATCCATAGTAGAGGAAATATTACAACAACTTCCCTCAATTTCTCCTTCAAATAGTTTCATTGTAATTCCAATAACTTCATAGTCTTGCTCTTTTAAGAGAATTGCTGAAACACTACTGTCAACTCCTCCACTCATTCCTAATAAAACTCTTTTTTTCATTTATATACCACAACTTTCACAATTGTGTTCTTTTAAGTTACATTTCAATTTAATTTCTTCTTCTGTTAATTTTCCGTGTCTTTCTATAATAATCTGCAATAGCTTCATGTATTGCTTCTTCTGCTAAAACTGAACAATGTAACTTTACAGGAGGAAGCCCACCTAATGAATTTACTACATCTGTATTTTTTAATTTTAATGCTTCTTCTAATGTTTTTCCTTTTATCATTTCTGTTGAAATACTACTTGTTGCTATTGCTGCACCACATCCAAATGTCTTAAATTTTACATCAACTATGATATTATTCTCTACTTTAATAAACATTTTCATAATATCCCCACAAACGGGATTTCCAACTTCTCCTATACCAGAAGCATTTTCTATTTTTCCAACATTTCTTGGATTTGTATAATGTTCTACAACTTTTTCTGAATATTCCATTATTTATTTTCCTCCTCATTAAATTTTTCATATAATGGTGACATTTCTCTTAATCTGCCTACTATTTCTACTAAATTTTCTACAAGATAGTCAATTTCTTCTTTTGTATTATATTTTCCTATTGAAATTCTTAAAGATCCATGTGCTATTTCATGTGATAATCCAATCGCTAGTAATACATGAGATGGATCAAGTGAACCTGATGTACAAGCACTTCCACTTGATGCACATATTCCCTTTAAATCTAAATTTAATAATAATCCTTCTCCTTCTATAAATCTAAATGAAATATTACTATTTCCAGGAAGTCGTTTTTCCATATCTCCATTTATTTTGATATATGGTATCTTATATTTTACTTGATCTACATAGTAATTCCTTAATTCTTTTATTTGTTTAGTATGTTTTTCTAAATCTCTATATGCAATTTCAATAGCTTTACCCATTCCAACTATTGCAGGTACATTTTCCGTTCCTGCTCTTTTATTTCTTTCTTGATGTCCACCATTCATAAATTTTTGAAATGTAATACCTTTTTTTACATACAATACTCCAATTCCTTTTGGTCCATAGAATTTATGGGCTGACATAGATAAACTATCTATATTCATTTCTTTAACATCTATTTTTAGACTTCCTACTGTTTGTACACTATCAGTATGAAAATAGATATTATTTTCTCTTGCTATTGCTCCTATTTCTTTAATAGGTTGAATTGTTCCTATTTCATTATTTGCAAACATTATAGAAATAAGTATTGTAGTATCTTGTATAGAATTTTTTAATTGTTCTAAATCAATAATTCCGTTTTCATCTACATCAATATAACTTACTTTAAATCCTTCTTTTTCTAATTGTTTACAGGTTTCTAATATTGCTGGATGCTCTATTTTAGATGTTATAATGTGATTTCCTTTTTTCTTGTTATTATATGCAATTCCTCTTATTGCAGCATTATCACTCTCTGTTCCTCCTGATGTAAAATAGATTTCATCTGGCTCTGCATTGATTGCTTTTGCAATTTTTTCTCTTGCAGTTTCTACTGCATTTCTAGTATTTCTTCCTAATTTATATATAGATGAAGCATTTCCATATTCTTCTGTTAAGTATGGCATCATTTCTTTTAAAACTTCATCATCTAATCTTGTTGTTGCTGAATTATCAAGATATATATGTTCCATTGTTTACCTCCTATTATTTTACTAGGAATTATTATATTATCTTTTTACTAGTATGTCAATAGGAATAAAAGAATATAAAAAATTAAGTAGCTTCTCATACTACTTAATTAAATCTTCTAATGTTTTACTGTCTATATAATCATTTATAACTTTATCTAATCCATACCAAAAAGAATGAGTCTTACAATTTTCTTTTCTATTGCAATAATTATCATCTATTAAACAATCTAATGGTGCTAAATCTCCTTCTGTTGCTCTTAAAATATCTCCAATTTTATATTTTCTAGGTTGTTTCGTTAATTTATATCCTCCAATGTTTCCTCTTGTTGTTTCTATAAATTTTGCCTTTGATAACATTGTCATTATTTGCTCTAAATATTTTTTTGATATTTCTTGTCTATCTGCTATATCTTTAACTGATACATATTCTCCATTACTATTTACTGCTATATCTATCATTACTCTTAAAGCATATCTACCTTTTGTTGATATTTTCACTTTTTCTGCCTCCTTGTAATTTCATTTTATAATTAATCTCAGCGATAACTTACTATCTCTTGCTCTAGTCAGTATTCTAATTCATTAAAAAGTCTAATATATTCATTCCTGCATCAGTACCAGTTTTATACATTTCAGTATATCCACACTTCGTACAACTTACTGTAATAAACTTTTTATTTTGGACATCAAATATCTTTGCAAAGTTTCCTCCAGTTGCTTGAAATTGATCTTTTTCAAATTCTGTGTTTCCACATTTCATACATTTCCAACTATAGTCAATAATATCTGTGCATTTATTAAAGTTTATTCCTTTATTTTTTATCTTTCTTCCATCATATTGAGGAAGTTTCCCCTTTATCATAAAAAATATAATTCTATCATATTTATCTATTAATTTTTTCAATACTATTATCAGAAGTTACTTGTACTGATATTCTTCTTTCATTATCGGCTAAGTCTATTGCTGGATAATTAGGATAAATATCATTTGTATTTATAAAATTATATCCATATACCAACTCTAATAATTTTGCCACTATGTTATAATAACCATTTATGTTATCGTTTTCTATATTCGTCTTAATTATAGACAAATATTGTGATATTTTTTCTTGATTAATTATTGTTTCCATTGCATTCTCTCCATAAATTCATATATTTGTCCATTTACAATTTATTTACTATTTTCACTGATTGTTTCCACACTTACTGGTGTATAATCTACCACATCACAAGAAACACATATATGATTTTTCTTTTCAAATTTTTCATCAAGTGGCTTATCATGTATATGACCAAAGACATTAATTTGATTTTCTCCCACATCTTCAGTTGGTGCATGTGTTAATAGCAAATTACCTAAAACAATTTTCTTCTTATATACTTCTGAAAATCCTACTTCTTTCCATGTATTCGTTCCAATTTTAAAATCATGATTTCCTTTAAGTAATATCTTTGTTCCATTTAATCTTTCTACCAAACTTTTAACTTCTTGTACGAGTCCAAATCCTACATCTCCCAAATGATATACTGTATCATCTTTTTTAACAACCGAATTCCATTTTTGGATTATATATTCATTCATTTCATAAGTATTCTTAAATGGTCTATTGCAGTATTTAATTATATTTTCATGATTAAAATGTGTATCAGCTATAAAATATATCATGAATTCTCCTTTTCTTCTATTTAAACAGTTACAGCTTCTATATCTAAACTTGAAATAAATTCTTTTAGTTCTCTTATTATTTCTTCAAACTTAATATCTTTTGCATATTTATTCTTTTTAGCATATCCCTT
>CAQOYX010000095.1 GCA_948852375.1 uncultured Clostridia bacterium | reverse complement strand
GGGGAAGAAACAAATGAAAGTAATAAAAAGGGATGGAAGGGCTGTAGACTATGATAAAGAGAAAATAGTAATAGCAATAGAAAAAGCAAATAAAGAAGTAAGACCAAAAGAAAGAGCAACAAAAGAAGAAATAAAAGAAATAATAAATTATATAGAAGAACTAGATAAAAAAAGAATGCTAGTAGAAGATATACAAGACGTAATAGAAGAAAGACTAATGGAACATGGAAAATACGAACTTGCCAAAAAATACATAGTATATAGATACACAAGAGCGCTAGTAAGAAAACAAAACACAACAGACGAATCAATTTTAGGACTAATAAAAAACCAAAACAATGAATTAGCCACAGAAAACTCAAACAAAAATGCAGTACTTGCATCAACACAAAGAGATTACATAGCAGGAGAAGTATCAAAAGACCTAACAAAAAGAATACTACTTCCAGAAAAAATAACAAAAGCACATGAAGAAGGAATATTACACTTTCATGATGCAGACTATTTCCTACAACCAATATTCAACTGTTGCCTAGTAAACATCAAAGACATGTTAGAAAATGGAACAGTAATGAACGGAAAACTAATAGAATCACCAAAAAGCTTTCAAGTAGCATGTACAGTAACAACACAAATAATAGCAGCCGTAGCCTCAAACCAATATGGGGGACAAAGCGTAGACTTAAAACACTTAGGAAAATACCTAAGAAAAAGCAAAGAAAAATTTGAAAAAGAACTAAAAGAAACATATAAAGAGAAATTACCACAAAACATAATAGAACAAATAGGAGAACAAAGACTAAAAACAGAATTATCAGCTGGAGTACAAACAATACAATATCAAATAAACACATTAATGACAACAAATGGACAATCACCATTTGTAACACTATTCTTAAACCTAGATGAAAACGACGAATACGTAAAAGAAAATGCAATGATAATAGAAGAAATACTAAAACAAAGATACCAAGGCATCAAAAATGAAAAAGGAGTATATGTAACACCAGCATTTCCAAAATTAATATATGTTTTATATGAACACAACTGCCTAAAAGGAGGAAAATATGATTATTTAACGAAACTTGCAGTAAAATGTTCATCAAAAAGACTATATCCAGACTACATATCAGCAAAAAAAATGAAAGAAAACTATGAAGGAAATGTGTTTAGTCCAATGGGCTGTAGAAGCTTCTTATCACCATGGAAAGATGAATTTGGAGAATATAAATTTGAAGGAAGATTCAACCAAGGAGTAGTAAGCCTAAATCTACCACAAATAGGAATAATAGCAGATGGAGATGAAGGAAAGTTCTGGAAACTACTAGATGAAAGACTACAACTATGTTATGAAGCACTAATGTGTAGACACTATGCACTACTTGGAACAAAAACAGACACAAGTCCAATTCACTGGAAATATGGAGCAATAGCAAGACTAGAATCTGGAGAAACAATAGATAAATTACTAAAAGGAGGCTACTCAACTATATCACTTGGATATATTGGTTTATATGAAGTAACAAAATTAATAAAAGGAGTAAGCCATACAATTGAAGTTGGAGAAGAATTTGCATTAAAAGTAATGAACCACTTAAGAGAAGCAACAGATAGATGGAAAAAAGAAACAAACATAGGATTTGCATTATATGGAACACCAGCAGAAAGCCTATGCTATAGATTTGCAAGGATAGATAAAGAAAAATTTGGAATAATCAAAGACATAACAGACAAAGGATACTATACCAATACATACCATGTAGATGTAAGAGAAAAAATAGATGCATTCTCAAAACTAAAATTTGAAAGCCAGTTTCAAAAAATATCATCAGGAGGAGCAATTTCATATATAGAAATACCAAACATGAGAAACAACTTAAAAGCACTAGAAGAAATAGTAAAATTCATATATGACAACATTCAATATGCAGAATTTAACACCAAATCAGACTACTGCCATGTATGCGGGTTTGATGGTGAGATAATAATAAATGACCAAAATGAATGGGAATGTCCTCGGGTGTGGAAACAAAGATCAAAACAAAATGAATGTAACAAGAAGAACATGTGGTTACCTAGGAGAGAACTTCTGGAATGAAGGAAAAACAAAAGAAATCAAATCAAGAGTGTTGCATTTGTAAAATGAAAATTAGTACTTTAAAATAAAAAATGCATAACAACCCATAGTCACTTACGGTAAAAGCTCAATAAAATAAAGGGAGCTTACGTAGCAATAAATTATTTAATAATAAAAAATAATACAAATTAGCGTAAAGATGTTAATATATTTCATTTTCGTAATGAAGCCCAGACAATCCAGAAGTGGGAGAATACTTGTAACTTTGGAAAGGCAAAATGAAGAATATATTAACATCTGGAAGCGGATGTCAAACGAAAAAAGGAGGAAAAACCAAATGCATTATGCAACTATAAAAGAATGTGACATAGCAAACGGTCCAGGCGTTAGAGTTAGCCTGTTTGTAAGCGGTTGTAATCACCACTGCAAAGGATGCTTCAACGAAATAGCATGGAACTTTCACTATGGAAATGAATTCACAGAAGAAACAATAAATAAAGTCCTAAAAGATCTAGACAAGGACTACATAGAGGGTTTATCTCTATTAGGAGGAGAACCATTAGAACACGTAAACCAAAAAGGACTATTACCCCTAATAAAAAAAGTAAAAGAAAAATTTCCGAAAAAAAGCATATGGTGTTACACAGGTTTTGATTTCGAAAAAGATGTAATGGGAAACATGTATAAAAACTGGGACGAAACAAAAGAATTAATAAACAACATAGATGTAATAGTAGATGGAAAATTTGAACAAGAACTAAAAAATCCATCATTAAAATTCAGAGGTTCAGAAAACCAAAGATTAATAAACGTATCCAAAAGCATAAAGGAAAACAAAATAATATGGGCAGACGTAGATGACAGCGAAATAAAAAAGGCAAATTAAAAAATAAATAAAAGAGAGGTAAAAAACAATGGAAAACATCAAAATATTTGCATGCAAATCTGCAGAAAAATTCACAAAAGAGATATGTGATTGCTTAGAACTACCAATGGGAAAAATCAACTCAATCAAATTCAAAAACGACAACAACTTTGTTCAAATATTAGAAACAGTAAGAGAACAAGACGTATACATAGTACAAACGACAGAGCCACCAGTAAATGAAAGAGTAATGGAATTACTAATAACAATAGATGCAGCAAAAAGAGCATCAGCAAAAAGGGTAAACGTAGTGTTACCATACTTTATGTATTCAAGATCGGACAAAAAAGACCAACCACGAATACCAGTAACAGCAAAACTAATGGCACAGATAATAGAAGCTAGTCGGAGCAGATAGAGTAATAACATGTGACCTACACAATCCAGCAATACAAGCATACTTTAAAATACAATGTGATAGATTATCAGCAGAAAACCTATTAGAAGCATATTTCAAGGAAAAAAATTTAGACAACATGGTAATAGTAGCAACAGATGCAGGAAGTTCAAAAAAAGCATACAAATATTCAGAATTCTTCGGCTGTCCAATAGCATTAATAGATAAAAGAAGAGAAGCAAATGACGATCGAGCAATAGCCTCAACAGTAATAGGAGATGTAAAAGGAAAACAAGCAGTAATATTTGATGATGAAATAGAAACAGGAGGCTCAATGATAGAAACAGCAAAAATATTAGAGCAATTTGGAGCGAGCCAAATATATGCAGGTTGCACACATGGTATACTTGCAGGACCAGCAATAGAAAGACTGAAAAATTCACCAATAAGAGAATTAGTAGTAACAAATACAGTACCAATACCAGAAGAAAAACAAATAGAAAAAATAAAAATACTATCAATAGCACCACTATTTGCAGAAGCTATAAGAAGAATAAATGAAGCAAAACCTTTAGGAGACTTATTTAAAATGGATTAAATAAAAAAATGATGGATTTATAAATAGAAAATAAATCATATAATTAAAAAACTAAACTTAAGGAAAAAATAAAACAAAAGAAAGACAAATATAATAGAAATTATTATATTACAGTAAGGTGGTAAAATATGTATAAAAGCGAAAATATTGAAATGAAAAGAATACTAAACATTATATACAGTAAAAAAATATTAATAGCCTTAATATTAATAGCATTTACAATACTAGGAAGTATGTATTCATATAATTATGTAATACCTAAATATAGATCATCATCAAGTCTATTATTAATTCCAAATAACACACAAGAAAGTACAGGAGTAACAGCACAAGACCTAACACTAAACTCTCGGCTTAATATCGACATACACAAATATTGCAAAACAACCTAGAATATTAAAACAAGTAATAAACAATTTAAAGCTAGAGATGACAGAAGAAGACTTGTTAAGTGAATTAAAAGTAAGTGCATTAAAAGATACATATGTAATAAAAATAGAAGTAGAAAACACAGACCCACAAATAGCAATGAATATAACAACAGAACTAACCAATATATTTTTAAATGAAATAAAAGAAATTTATAATTTGAATAATATTGGAATAGTTGATGTAGCAGAACTGGCAACTGAACCTTGTAATATAAATCATGCAAAAGACATTGCAATCTTTTTAGGCTTAGGAATTGTAGTTTCAAGTATACTAATAGTCGTACTATACATATTTGATAATACCATAAAAGAAGAAGAAGATATAGAAGAATATGTAAAAATAAAAGCATTAGGAAAGATACCAGTTAACGAAGAAGGAAAAAATGAAATA
>CAQOYX010000094.1 GCA_948852375.1 uncultured Clostridia bacterium | reverse complement strand
TAAGCTTGCAACTCTTATATATTATCCAGAAGAAAAATTGAAACAAATAAAAGATAAAAAAGAATTAGTTATGACATATCTAAACGATATTTATAACACAATTGTCAAGAAAGATATTATAGATAGAAACAATATAAAAGACACTGTTTTATTAGAAAATATAGTAAAATATGTTGTAATGATGATAATTTCAGCATGTATATCACTTGCAATTTTTCCATATTCATTTGTACATATGTTTATGGGATATAGAGGTGCGGGAGCAATTTCTAATTTAGAAAAATTAGAAGGAATGTGGAATTCACTTGGCAGATATATAGGAATTTTAAACAATAATACTTTTAATGGAACTTTAATAGTAATTTTAGGTGTAATTGCTATAATTGCAATTTATAAAATTGCAAAAAACAAAAAGATTATACTAAAATTTGAAAATAAAGAGTTTTGGCTAGTATTTATACCAACAATTTGCTATTTTATAATAGTAGCACTTGTTTCACCATACCAAGAACTAAGATATATTATGCCAATTTGTCCACTTATGGTAATAGGTATATTCTATTTATTTAAAGTAGCACTTGAAAAAGTATTTTCGGCTAAAAATACATATATAGTATTAACAATAACATTTATACTAATGTTAGTACTTCAAAAAACTGTATATTTACCATTTTTTTATTTATATAAAGATAAAAAAGACATAGTTGAAAAAATGGAACAAAAACACAATCTTCCATGCTTATATATATTTAATACAAGTCAGAATAGATTTTTAGATGATATATACATGTTTACTAAAATTGATAATTCATATATATTAGATTCTAATTTGTTTAGTGAAGAAAAAATAGAAGAAATATTCCAAAATGTAGATATTCAAAATGGAATAATAGTATTCATAAATGGCGGATTAAATAATGAAAAATGTTTAGAAATATTAACAAAAAAAATAAATGGTTTGTCATGTAAGTGGATACAAAGAATGAATGCTTGTGATATATATTTGATAGAAAAATAAAATAGTGTTATAATAATTAAAGTACAGGAATATTATAATTACAATTAAGATTAAAGGAGTTTTTTTATATGAGCAAACAAGATAATATAAAAGTGTATGCTTTTGTTGGCCCATCACGGAACAGGGAAAAGCTATAGAGCAGGCTTTGTAGCCAGTGAATATGGAATTAATTACATTATAGATGATGGATTATTTATAAAAAATCATGAAATTATTGCTGGAAATTCTGCTAAAAAAGCACCTACAAAAATTGAAACTGTAAAACATGCATTATTTATTGAAAATGAAGAAAAAGACGATATTTTAAATGCAATAAATACATATAATCCAGATAAAATACTAATACTTGGAACATCAGACAATATGGTAAAAAAGATTGCACAAAATTTAGGACTTCCAGAGATATGTAAATTTATTTATATAGAAGATATTGCAACAGATGAAGAAATGCAAACAGCAAGACGTATTCGTACAACAGAAGGAAAACATGTTATACCTGTACCAACATTTGAATTAAAAAAAGACTTTTCTGGTTATTTATTAGATCCATTACAGATTTTTAAATCAAAAGGAAGAGGAGAAGCACCATATATATCAGAAAAATCTATTATAAGACCAACTTTTAGTTATTTAGGAAACTTTACAATATCAGATAGTGTATTTAGACAAATTATAGAACATATGGCAAATAAAATTCCTGCTATATATAAAGTAACAAAAACGAGGGTAGATAATGCTGGAACAGGACCATATATCTATATGGAAGTAATTGTTCTATATGGATACAATATAATAGATTTAATACGAGAATTTAAAACAAAGGCAGAAAAAGAAATAGAAAGATTAACAGCAATGAATGTACAAAATATAGATGTAGTGGTAAAAGGAATACAAATGCCAAACACAGGGGAAAGTTAGTGTGAAAAATAATATTTTTTATCACACTGTATGCCTTAAAAAATGAAAGGGATGGTATTAAAATGTCATTTATAGTAGCAATAGATGGACCCGCAGGATCTGGAAAAGGAACAGTAACAAAAGTAGTAGCAGAAAAAATAGGTCTTGTTAATATAGATACAGGAATAATATACAGATGTATTGCACTTGCAACACTAAAGAATAATATAAAGGTTAATGAAATAGAAAAAATATTAGAACTAATGGAAAATATAGATATTCAAATAAAATATCAAGGAAGTTTTCAATATGCTATTTTAAATGGCGAAGATGTAACAAAAGAAATTAGAACAAAGGAAGTAAACGAAATTGTATCATATGTTTCAACACCGCCAGAAATCAGAGAGAAAGTAACCAAACTTGAAAGAAAGATAGGAAACGATAATTTACAAAAAGGTAAAAGCATAATTATGGAGGGACGAGATATTACAACTGTAGTATTTCCAGAAGCAGATGTAAAAATATACTTAGATGCAACACCTGAAGAAAGAGCAAAAAGAAGATATAAACAAAACCAAGAAATTGGACTAGATATACCTTTTGAAGAAATTTTGCAAAATATAAAAGAAAGAGACTATAATGATATGACAAAAAAGATAGGAGCATTAAAAATAGCTAAAGATGCTATTTATATTGACACAAGCAATATAGAAATAGATGACGTTATAGATAAGATTTGTGAAATTATTAAAGGAAAAATATAAAATAATGTTTAAATACAAAAGACAAATAAAAAACATGTAAAAATAATAATATGGTATTATGTAATCATTATGAATTAAAAATGAGAGGTACAATAAAATGAAAGAATTTTTGAAAATAATATTAAGAGGAATTGTTAAAAGTGGAATATACATATATTGTAAAATAGTATACAGATTTAAAGTAATAGGAAAAGAAAACATACCAAAAAAAGGAGCTATAATAATATGTGGAAATCATAGAAGTTTTTTAGATCCACCATTAATGGAAGTAACATGTGGTAGGTATGCAAGATTTTTAGCTAAGGAGGAGTTAACCAAAAATAAATTTTTGGCATTATTAGGTTTCGTTTTTGATGCAATACTTGTAAAGAAAGACTCTAAAGAAGTAAAAGCATTAAAAGAATCTTTGCAAACATTAAAAAATGGTAATTGTTTAGCATTATTTCCAGAAGGCACTAGAAACGGTTTACAAAAAGGAGAAAAAGTAAAAGATGGTGCTGCATTTTTTGCATTAAGGACAGGAACAGATGTAGTACCAGCACGGAATATCTGGAGGAGAAAAGCCTTTTAAAAAGGTAAAAATAGCATATGGAAAGCCTATAGATTTATCGAAATATAGGGAAATGTATAAAAATAAGGAAAATGAAAAAGATGCTTTAGAGGGAGCAACGAAAGTTATAATGAATGCTATTTTGGAGCTTACAAAATAGTATGTTGAGAATGATTAGTGAAAAGGTTAAAAAATGTAAGGTAGATTTTTAAAAACTATACAAAAACTACACACTACTGAAAAATTGTTAAATTCGAATTTGACAAAATATATTATTTTGTTATATAATAATAAAGTTAAAAATAGAAGGTTGCATTTAATGCAACCTTTCAAAACTTTAAAAACTGTATAGATTAAATAAATTTATAAATATTTAATTATCAATACATAGAAAGGGATGTTGTTTAAAATGAATAACGAAAAGATAAGAAACATAGCAATTATTGCACACGTTGACCATGGAAAAACCACTTTAGTAGATGCACTTTTAAAACAAAGCCATATATTTCGCGAAAATGAACAAGTTACAGAAAGAGTAATGGATTCAAATGATATTGAAAAAGAAAGAGGAATTACTATTCTTTCTAAAAATACATCAGTAATGTATAAAGATACAAAAATAAATATAGTAGATACACCAGGACATGCTGATTTTGGTGGAGAGGTTGAAAGGGTTTTAAAAACAGTTGATGGTGTTTTATTATTAGTAGATGCATTTGAAGGACCAATGCCTCAAACAAGAGAAGTATTAAAAAAATCGTTAGCATTAAATTTAAAACCAATAGTAGTAATTAATAAAATAGATCGTCCAGGAGCAAATCCTGAAAAAGTAGTTGATCAAGTTATAGAATTATTTATAGAATTAGATGCAAATGATGATCAATTAGATTTTCCTGTTGTATATGCTTCTGCAAAGAATGGAATAGGAAAAATGAATTTATCAGAAGAAAGTTCAGACTTAAACTGTCTATTTGAAACAATTATAGATAAAATTAATCCACCAAAGTGTGAAATAGAAGGTTCAATGCAAATGCTTGTATCTAACATAGATTATGATGATTATGTTGGAAGAATTGCAGTAGGAAGAGTAGAAAGAGGAACTGTTAAAGCAGGAATGCCTGTTAGTATATGTAAAAAAGATGATAAAGTAACAAATGGTAGAGTAGTAAAATTATATACACATGTTGGCTTAAAAAGAGAAGAAATAGACGAAATAAAAGCAGGAGATATTATTGCAATTTCTGGGATAGCTGATATAAACATAGGAGAAACCATATGCGATTATGAACACCCAGAAAGAATAGATTTCGTAGATATAGATGAACCAACAGTATCTATGACATTTAGTGTAAATAATGGACCATTTGCAGGAAAAGAAGGACAGTTTATAACATCAAGACATATTAGAGATAGACTATTTAAAGAACTAGAAAGAAATGTAAGCTTACGTGTAAAAGAAACAGATTCGCCAGATAGTTTTGAAGTATCACGGTCGTGGAGAATTGCATTTATCAGTACTAATTGAAAATATGAGAAGAGAAGGTTTTGAACTTTTAGTATCTCGTCCAAAGGTTATATTTAAAGAAATAAATGGACAAAAATGTGAACC
>CAQOYX010000093.1 GCA_948852375.1 uncultured Clostridia bacterium | reverse complement strand
ATAAAAATATACAAAACAGATGTTCTTGTTTCACAAAAAACAAAATATGGAGGAATCAAAAATGAATTATTATGCAGGAGAATATGATATAGCAGTAATTGGAGCAGGGCATGCAGGATGTGAGGCAGCACTTGCAGCGACAAGACTTGGAAAAAGAACATTGCTATTTTCAATAAGTTTAGAAGCAATAGCAAATATGCCATGTAATCCACACATAGGAGGAAGTTCTAAAGGACATCTTGTAAGAGAAATAGATGCACTTGGTGGAGAGATGGGAAGGAATATAGATAAGACATTTATACAAATAAAGATGTTAAATAGATCTAAAGGTCCAGCAGTGTACTCTTTACGAGCACAAGCAGATAGAAAGATGTACCATATAGAAATGAAACATACACTTGAAAAACAAGAAAATTTATTTATTAAACAGGCAGAAATAACTAAGATAGAAGTTAAAGATGGTAAAGTGGAGGCTGTAGAAACAAATATTGGTGCAATATACAAAGTGAAATCCGTAATACTTGCAACTGGTACATATTTAAAGGGAAAAATACATATAGGAGAGATTTCATTTGAAAGTGGACCAGATGGAGTGTTTCCAGCGGTGAGACTTTCAGAGTGCTTAAAAGATTTAGGCATAGAATTGTTAAGATTTAAAACAGGAACACCAGCTAGAATTAACAAAAATTCAATAGATTTTTCTAAAATGGAAATTCAAAATGGTGATAATGATATAGAAATGTTTTCATTTGAAGATAATATAGTAAATAAAAAGCAAGAGCCTTGCTATTTAACATATACAAATGAAAAAACTCATAAAATTATAAGAGAAAATCTACATAGATCTCCATTATTTGCTGGAAAAATAGAGGGAACAGGACCAAGATATTGTCCATCAATAGAAGATAAAGTTGTAAGGTTTGCAGATAAGGAAAGACATCAGATATTTGTAGAACCAGTGGGAGAAAAAACAAATGAAATGTATATACAGGGAATGAGTTCATCATTACCTGAAGATGTTCAAATTGCTATGTATAGAACAATATCAGGCTTAGAACATGCAGAATTTACAAGACCAGCTTATGCTATAGAATATGATTGTATAGAACCATCACAACTCACAATATCTTTAGAAAGTAAGAAAATAAGTGGAATGTTTTTTGCAGGACAGATAAATGGAACATCTGGGTATGAAGAAGCAGCTGCACAAGGTCTTATTGCGGGAATTAATGCTGTAAGAAAAATACAAGAAAAAGAACCAATAGTTTTAGGAAGAGATGAGGCATATATTGGGGTTTTAATTGATGATATTGTAACAAAAAGTACAAATGAACCGTATAGAATGATGACTTCTAGAGCAGAATATAGATTATTATTAAGGCAAGATAATGCAGACTTAAGATTGACTGAAATAGGACATAATGTGGGGCTTATAAGTGATAAGAGATATGAAAATTTTTGCAAAAAAAGAGAAAATATAAATAAAGAAATAGAAAGAGTGAAGAATAAAATTATAAAGCCAACAAAAGAAGCTAATGAATTATTACAAAAATATGGATCTTCAACAATAAGCACAGGAGTCAAATTATCAGACTTAATGAAACGTACAGAATTAAATTATTGTGATTTAGAAGAAATAGATAAAGAAAGACCAAATCTTACAAAAGCAGAACAAGAAGAAGTACAAATACAAGTAAAATATGAGGGATATATTAATTTGCAGTTAGCAGGGGTCGAAAAAGCAAAGAAACTTGAAAATAGGAATCTTTCAAAAGATATAAATTATTATGATATAAAGGGGTTAAGACTAGAGGCAAGGCAGAAATTAGATAAATTTAAACCAATATCGGTAGGACAAGCATCAAGAATATCTGGAGTTTCTCCAGCAGATATATCTGTTTTGTTGATATATTTAGAGCAAGAAAAAAGAAAATAGAAAAATAATATTTTTCATGCCTTATATCTTAGAATATGAAAGGAATAGTAAATATAATGGATAAAAATCAATTTATAAAAAAAATAAAAGAACAAGCGAAATTAATAAATATAGAATTAACAGATTTACAAGGTGGGCAATTATATATATATATGAAACTATTACTAGAATGGAATGAAAAGATGAACCTAACAGCAATAACTGAAATAGAAGATATAATAAAGAAACATTTTATTGATTCATTAACAATTAATTCATATATAAAAGAAACCGAAAAAGTAATAGATGTAGGGACAGGTGCAGGCTTTCCAGGAATACCGTTAAAGATTTTAAAAGAAAAATGTGAAGTTGTTTTGCTAGATGCTTTGAATAAAAGATTAAACTTCTTAGAAGAAGTAATAAATAGGAATAATTTGCAAAATATTTCAACTGTACATTATAGAGCAGAAGAGGCTGGTAAAGATAGGAAATATAGGGAAAAATTTGATGTAGCAACATCAAGAGCTGTTGCCCCTTTAAATGTATTAGTAGAGTATTTGTTACCACTTGTTAAAATTGGCGGAAAATGTATTTGTATGAAAGGAAGCAATATAAGAGAAGAAATAGAACAAAGTGAAAAAGCAATTAGTGTTCTAGGGGGGAAAATTGAAAAAGTAGATGAATTTAGGTTGCCAGATAGTGATATGGCAAGGAGTATTATAATAGTAAGAAAGATTGTAAATACACCTGAAAAATATCCAAGAAAAGCAGGAACACCTAACAAGGAACCTATTGTTTAGAAAATAACAAAAAAATTAAAAAATATTTGTGAAATTTATTGACATATTAATGATATTTTTATATGATTAATATGTTAATTTTTTAGTTTGGAGGGATTGCTTTGGGTAAAATAATAGCAGTAGCAAATCAAAAAGGTGGGGTAGGAAAGACTACAACAGCAATAACATTAAGTTCTATGCTTGCGAAGAAAGGTAAAAAGGTACTATTAATAGATGCAGACCCACAAGGAAATGCTACAAGTGGATTAGGAATTGAAAAAGAAAAGGAAAAATCAGTATATGAGTTATTAGTTGAAGATATACAAGCTATTGAAGTTATACAAAACTCAAACATAAAAAATCTTAAAGCATGTCCATCGAATATAAATTTAGCAGGAGCTGAAGTTGAACTGGTTTCAATGATGTCAAGAGAACAAAGATTAAAAGAAAAATTAGAAGAAGTAAAAGATGAATTTGATTATATAATTATAGACTGTCCACCATCACTTGGGCTTATTACATTAAATGCTTTTACAGCATCAAATAGTGTATTAATACCAATTCAGTGTGAATATTATGCACTAGAAGGATTAGGTCAACTTATAAATACAATTAATTTAGTAAAAAAACACTTAAATAAGGAATTAGAAATAGAAGGAGCACTTTTAACAATGTATGATATAAGGACAAACTTGTCAAATCAAGTTGTAAAAGAAGTGAAAAACTACTTTGGAGATAAGGTATATAAAACAGTTATACCAAGAAATATAAAATTAAGTGAAGCACCAAGTTATGGAATGCCAATTACTACATATGATCCAAAATCTAAGGGTGCAAAATGCTATGAAAAGTTTGTAAATGAGCTATTGAGGAATAATGGTGCAGACAAAAAAGCAAAACATATGAAATAATAATTAAAATAACTTTACATAAAACAACATTATGCTAAAGTATAAGTAAATGTAAATCATAACATCAAATTAACAATGTACAAGCTATATGGAAATGAAAATTATATAAAATAATCAACATTATTGTTCAGACTATATATGATTTATTGATTTTAACAATAAAAATGTGTATAGGCTAAATAGTAACTAATAAAGAATATAATTAAGAAACAAAATTAAATTATTGTTACACTTTAGTAAAGACGTAAGATATTAATATGCTTTCAACATATAATATGTCTAATTTTTTATAAAAACGCCTTAAAAAGCATTTTAAAAACAGAAAAATTTTATCATTAAATGTAACAATAACTTAAAAATTTAGATCAGAAAGGAAAGATAGAAAAAAATGGCAAAAAAAACAGGTTTAGGTAAAGGATTGGATGCACTATTTGCAAATAATGTAGAAGATGAAGAAGAAATGCAAGAACATGAAACAATCGAAAATTTAAAAATCACAGAAGTTGAACCGAATAAAAATCAACCAAGAAAAAATTTTGATGAAGAAGCATTGGATGAACTTGCAGAATCAATAAAAAGATATGGCGTAATACAACCAATAATAGTAGTAAAAAAAGAAAACTACTATGAAATAGTTGCAGGAGAAAGACGCTGGAGAGCATCAAAAAAGGCTGGATTAAAAGAAATTCCAGCAATAGTAAGAAATGGAAATGAAAGACAAAATAAGGAAATTGCATTAATAGAAAATGTACAAAGAGAAGACTTAAATGCATATGAAAAGGCTTTAGGAATAAAAGAATTAATGGATGAATATGGACTAACACAACAAGAAGTATCAGAAATATTAGGAAAAAGCAGAAGTAGCATAGCAAACACAGTAAGACTATTAAATTTGGATGAAAGAGTCCTTGAATTTGTAAAAGAAGGAAAAATAGCAGAAGGACATGCACGTACGTTGCTTGCAATTGAAGACAAAGAAAAACAATATCAAATGGCAGTAAAGATGATAGAAAAAGGAGCAACTGTAAGAGATTTTGAAAAAAATGTAAGTTACAAGAAAAATATAAAAAAGAAAGATGAAAAATATGAAGCAATATTCACAGATATAGAAAATTCCTTCCAAGGATTTTTTGGAACAAAAGTGAAATTAGAACCA
The DNA here is from genome assembly GCA_948852375.1 of uncultured Clostridia bacterium. Next base: position 94 of record CAQOYX010000093.1, on the reverse strand, counting down.
GGAAAAAGAAAAGGAAAAATAGTAATTGAATATGCTTCAAATGATGATTTAGAAAGAATATTAGAGTTGATTAAATAATAATAATAAATAAATT
>CAQOYX010000092.1 GCA_948852375.1 uncultured Clostridia bacterium | reverse complement strand
TATATGATACATATGATAGTATAAAATACGTAAAACAGGGAATAGAAATTAAATTATCAAGTAAGTATAAACCATGTGATAAATCAAAGACATATTATAAAGGGGAGAAGAATCTAAGAATACCAATATTATTGTATCATGAAATAACTAAAAAAAGACCAGACAGAAGTTTAGCATATATGCAAACCACTAAAGAGAATTTTGAAAAACAAGTAAAAGGACTTCTTGAATATGGATATACAGTTATATCATATGATGATTTAATAGCTTATAATAAAGGGGAAAAGGCGTTACCAGAACAAGTATGTTTAATTGATTTTGATGATGGTTATGTAGGAAATTATTTATATGCTTTTGATATAATTAAAAAATATAATATTCCAGTTAGTATATATGTAGTAGATGATTTAGTTGGAACACCAGGATATCTTACTTGGGAACAGGCAAAAGAATTAAGTAACAGTGGGCTTGTAAGTATAAATACACATGGTAAAACTCATATTTTCTATGATAAGGAAACAAATGAAATGTTAGCAGAACATATAGAATATGCACATAATAATATAGAGAAAAACTTAGGTAAGAAAGTAACAAAAGTATTTACATATCCATATGGTGCATATACTAAAGAGGGGGCAGAAAAATTAAGAGAGTTAGGTTTTGTACAAAATTTAACAAATGACGAAATAAATGATTCAGATACATTAGATTTATATGGTTTAAGCAGAATATATGTAATGAACCATTATTCAAAATTTAAAATATTAAAAATGATAAAATAATAGAGGACGAACTATATGTTCGTCCTAATTTTGATTATTTAATGTAACAATTCCATGAGTATAATCTAAACTGCTACAAGAATCATAATCATATCCCAAGGTATATATATCAGTTGCAAAAATATCTTTTTCTAGCATACTTCTAAGAGGTTTATTATTAGAAGTATCCATATATTTTTTTACATGAGTGATAATTTCAAGTTTTGGATTTGAATGGCTAATTCCTGTAAGTAAATCTTTACCATTTTCATTAAACCCAAGAACTCTAATATATGGAGTAATTACTTTTCTTGAATTTAGCATATCCTTTTTGGTTATTCCAAGTAAACAGTATAAACAAACACGTTTTATGCGTGTTGTGGTATAACGTTTACTTTTTACTATATTTATAAATTCATTAATAGTATTACAAGCATTTGCTGCATTTTTTATTGAATGTTCTAATCCTTCTGAAACATCAGGTAAGTCAGCTATTTCTTCAATTGACATTCTTCTAAAATTGTAAATAATTTCACGTTCAAACTTAGCAATGCTAGATACTGTTTTTCCAGATCTTAAACATTCATACATAATATTAAAAGAACTTTTAGGCATTGCTTGTCTTAAGCTCCAAACATCATTAGACATAGCAATTTTTCTAATTGCTGTTGCACTTGCAAAACCATCAACAATTTCAGTAGAATTGTAATCAACTTTATTTCTATTTATACTAACAGGTACAATTGAACTGTTATATTTTTTTAGAGCTTTTAAATATTCTATAGCTAGTATGTTATTAGGACTAGACAAAATATTTGCATATTTACGTATATCGTTTAAATATATAAGTAATGCATTTTCACGTGCTTTAGCAAAAGATATTCCTTTACCTAATTCATGGTTTAAAATAGCAAGAAATTCTTTTGGCTCATTATGTAAAACAGTTGCAAATTCATTTAATACATTTACATCACAAAGTTCACTACCAAAAGAAAGGTAGTTTATGATGTTTAAAGAATTTAAAATTTTAATGCTACCTTCTGCAAAATTTTCAGCACTTGAAATACTGTATACTAAAGGTAATTCAATTACTAAATCAATACCATTTTGTATTGCCATTTCTGCTTTTGCCCACTTATCTATTAAAGAAGTATCTCCACGTTGCACAAAGTTACCACTCATAACTGCAATAGCATAATTAGCATTTACAGCTTTTTTGGATTCATTAATATGATATATATGACCATTATGGAATGGATTGTATTCTGCTACAATTCCAAGTACTTTGTTCATAAATTTTACCTCCTATATTGCAATTAAAAACAAATTACTGATATAATATCATAAAAGAAAATAAAATTCAAATATTATATAAAATTTTTTAAAAATATAATAAAAGGGTGTATTTAAGTCATACAAATATTGAAATTTTAGGAAAGGAAAAAAAATAAATGGAGGAAGTTATAATATATACAGATGGTGCATGTTCTGGAAATCCAGGACCAGGTGGATGGGGAAGTATACTTATGTGTAAGGGGAATGTAAAGGAAATCTCTGGTGGTTTGAAGAATACTACAAATAATATAATGGAATTAACAGCAGTAGTAGAAGCACTTAAGTTATTAAAATATAAATGTAATGTGAAATTATATAGTGATAGTGCATATGTTGTAAATGCATTTAACCAAAAATGGATTTATGGTTGGATGAAAAATGGTTGGAAAAATTCTAATAAAGAACCTGTAAAAAATAAGGAAATATGGGAGGAATTATATTCATTAACTAAAATTCATAATGTAGAATTTATTAAGGTAAAGGGGCATGCTGATAATGAATATAATAATAGATGTGATGAAATGGCAAGGGAAGCTATTAAAATGGGATAAAAATGATATTTTATAAAGAACCTCCAGTCAGCGAAACTGACTGGAGGTTCTTTATATACGTAATGTATCTTAAGCTTATAAGTTTATGAAATTTACAAAATGCTTTAAATAACTAAAAAGTTAAGACTATGGAAAATATAATTAGCTTTTCCATAGTCTCTTTATTTTCTTGTTTTCTACATATTTTAACATTTTTCTCCGCATTCTGGGCAAAATTTCGAACTAGGTGCTATTTTTGTTCCACATTTTTTGCATACTAATTCATATGCCTTTTTTGTACCACATTCTGAACAAAATTTACCAGTAGTTTCGGTTTTACAATTTGGGCAAACCCAAGTTTGTGCAGTAGTATTATTTGTTTGTGTAGCTACAGTATTTTGTGCATCGTTAACATTTTGGCGAGAAGCAGAATTATCTTGTTGCCAAGGTCCTTGGTTTGTTCCACTCATCATACCATTAGATGACATATTTACCATACCAATACCCACAAATCCATTTGTAGCTCCATTTGCATTATTTGCAGCATCTTGTACAGCATTAGCATATGCTCCAACAAGAGTACCTTGTTGCATAAATGAATTACTACTAAGTTCATAATTATCTATTTTCTTTTCAGATTCATCATCTAAAGTAACAGATTCAACTGTAAATCCAATAAGTGCAATACCTCTTCTACGAATAGGTGCATCAAATACATTATTATCCATAATTTCTTTAATTTCATCAGTTTGACTAGGTAATTCTAAAACTGGTACTTTATGATTAGAATTTCCTAATTCATTAAGCACATTTTGAAAAGAACTGATAACTTCTGACCTCATTTGTTCAACTAAATTAGTTTTTTTATAAACATCAGCTGTACCTGATACTTCATTCATAAAAGTAGCTGGATCAGTTATTTTAAAAGTATATTTACCAAAACATTTTACTTCAACTCTTAAAGGTGTAAGAGTACCAGTCATTTGGTTTGGAATTGGATGTGACCAATCTTGAAAAGGCACAGGTGCAGGTGTTCCAAATTTATTGTCCATAATTTCCTTTAGATTAAAGAAAAATACAGCTTGTTGTTTAGAAGATGCACCATTGTATGTAAAACGTTGCCACATTTCTTTAAATACATCTCCAAATTGTCCAGCAAAGAAGGAAGGAGTACTTGAATCATCAAATGTATAAAAACCTTCTTCTGCTGTAGCATCTATTACTTTACCATTATCATAAATAATAGCACATTGCCCGAGGTCCTACAATAACAGTACTTTTATTAGAGATAACACCAGTTTTAGTGGTTTTTTTAACCATTAAAATGTCATTTCCCATGTCTTCACATCTAATTGCATCTTTCCATTGATCCTTAAAAGTAGAACCTATTGCTCCAAAAGTAGCTTTAATTAATCCCATATTTTTTACCCTTTTTATATAATTTTTTATTATATACCTTTCTCCATTAATTCTTTTGGTTTAATGGTAACCATCTATATACCTTCTAAGTTGGCAAGAACCCAACCGTGTTCTCCTGTTGTTATAATACTTCCGCAATATTCGCATTCTCCAGAAGAAGTAATTTTTGTTGGAGCACCACAATTTGGACAATTTGTTGTACTCTTTTTATCAGTACCAATTACTGTTTTAATGCCAGCTTTTCGAATGAAAGTTAATCTGTAAGTCATGTATTGGTCTATATTTGGATTACCTTCTAATACTTTTTTAGTAGCATCATCAATAATATAATCCCTCATAACAGCTTTTAAAGTAACTTTTAAAGTTTCTTTATCACCATCTTGAACGAAACTATATAAAGTAGCACTAGAAACATTAATTCTTTCAACTATATTTGTTTTACCAGTATTAATAAAATCTTGTAATTGAGAATTATGCTGTTCAAAAAGTTCATTAGATTCAAAAGGTCTAATTATAGCCCAATCTTTATTTGTCCAAGCTGTTTGTAATTTGATAAATACTTCTTTAGTCCAAGCCAAGAAATCATTTTCAGAAAAAGCTGGATCAATTTCACGAATTGAATTAGCAACTGATTTAGTATTATCAGGTGTTAAATTATTAGGAAGTTTTGATAGAACTTCGGCAAGATGTTTTTTAGAACTTTTATGCCACATAAATATCACAAAAAGTACAATGAAAGCCAAAATTGCACCACCAATTGAACTTTCAGAAGAATATGATGAACTAGAAGTAGAACTGCTTGATCTTCTAGAGCTACTAGAACTTCCAGATGAATATGATGAACTAGAACTTGAGCTACTTGACTTGCTAGAGCTACTTGAACTACCTGAAGATTGGTATCTTTGTATACCACCGACATCAGCAAAACTTGGAAATTCTAAGGCAAAACAGGAAATAACAGCAATAGCTAAAACAACTTTAACAAAAGTGTAAAAAATTTTTTTCAAAAAATCACCCCCATTTATAAAAATAAACCTAATATATATATAATACAATTAATCGACAAAATTAGTCAATAATTTTTTTATAAAAAACATTATAATTTAATATATGAAATAATATTGTAATATAACATATATTATAATTATCTTTTAGA
>CAQOYX010000091.1 GCA_948852375.1 uncultured Clostridia bacterium | reverse complement strand
CATTTTTATTTCTTTATATGTGTTTTTGTTGGTTTTGTATATTTACTAAGCTACCCTGTTTTTTATGCTTAAAAAATTGCAAAAAAAAGAATACACGACCTTCACTTCGTATATTCAAGCAGTGTATTACTGGATACACACTTAATTGTATAAAATATTAAATATCCTCCAATATTTTCCAGCTACCTGTTTTTTCAGGTAAATCTTCAAATGTTATTTCTTTTTTTGTTATGGGATGTACTATTGTTAACTTATATGCCCATAAAGCTATTTGTTTTCCTCTTCCACGTGTTCCATATTTTTGATCCCCATATATACTATGCCCTTTGCCTGCTAATTGCACACGTATTTGATGATGCCTTCCTGTGTGTAAATTTATTTTTAATAATGATAAATTAGTTTCTTCATTATATGTTAGAATTTCATAATCTAGCTTCGCAAATTTTGCATTTTTCGTTCCTTCTTTTACTAATTTGCTTAAGTTGTTCTTTTCATTTTTTAGTAAATAATCCTCTAATGTTCCACTTTTGGTTTCAAGTCTTCCATCTACAATTGTTAGGTACTGCTTCTTAAATACTTTATTACGTACTTGTTCACTAAGCCTTGCTGCTGCTTTTGATGTTCTTGCAAATACCATTACTCCTCCTACTGGTCTATCTAACCTATGAACTAGTCCTAAATATACTTCCCTAGGCTTATTATATTTCTCTTTTATGTACTCTTTTACAATTGTAAGCATGTCTATATCACCAGTTTTATCACCTTGTGATGGAATATTAGGTTTTTTTTCTACTACAATAATATGGTTATCTTCATATATTACTTTTAAATCTTGCATGTTAAAGTTTATTCCTTTCTTTACTTTGAATGTATATTAAATTGGACGAGCAATGCTCGCCTCTATACTTATTAATATTATTTATAACTACTTCTCCCAACGCCCATATATTCCACATGGCAATACTAAACTACTATCTGTCATAGGTAAGCCTATTTCTCCCGCTTCAAATTTTCCTTTTAATTTTGATGGTATGTTTAGTTGTAATATATTTTCCAATACTTTAGATGATATTCCAGTTGTATATGAATTAATTAAGAAAAATAGTGGATTATCTGATAATACATTTGTACATAAATTAACTAAATTACATATGTTCTCTTCAAATTGCCATATTTCTCCATTTGATCCTCTTCCATATGATGGTGGATCCATAATAATTGCATCATATTTGTTTTGTCTTCTAATTTCTCTATTTATGAATTTAACAACATCATCTATAATATACCTAACTGGTCTTTTTTCAAGTCCTGATGCTATAATATTCTCTTTTGCCCACAAAATCATTCCTTTTGAACTATCTACATGGCATACACTAGCCCCTGCATAAAGACAAGCAACTGTTGCTCCACCAGTATATGCAAAAAGATTTAATACTTTTATTTCTCTTTTTTCTTTTCTTATTTTTTCTATCATCCAATCCCAATTAACTGCTTGTTCTGGAAATAAACCAGTATGTTTAAACCCCATTGGCTTTATATTAAACGTTAAATCTTTGTATTTAATTTTCCAAGAACCGAGGTACTTTTTTTAAGTATTCCCAATTTCCTCCACCTGTTTTACTTCTATTATATACAGCATTCACATTTTTCCATTTATTTGGATAACTCTTTTTATTCCATAAGATTTGTGGATCTGGTCTAACTAAAATAACATCTTTCCATCTTTCTAATTTTTTTCCATCTGACATATCTAATATTTCATAATCTTTCCATTCATTTGCTATTTTCATAAATGCTCCTTTTTAATCTGCTTTTTTCAAACATATAATTATTTGTTTTAATATTTCGTAAAATTTTTACCATTGTTTCTACTTTATCATTTTCCACAAATTCATCTGCTACTACTCCCACTATTTTGAACCTCTCTATGTAATTTAGGTATAAGTCTTCCATTGTTTCTACAAGCATTGCATTACTACATTCTTTTATTGCAATATTGTATAAGATATTGCTACTTTCTGTCTTATTTCCTAGTATAACCATTAATTCTACTTGTTTTGAAATTCTAGCCACCTCTTTTTGTAGCATTTTTCCATAATTGTAATCTTTTTGTTTTTTTAGTTTTGTATTGCTTTTTGCCTTTATATTACTGTCTTCTAAATTATTTTTCATTTCTATTGCTTCGTCTTTTGCTTTGGTACTATCTTTTAGCTTTCTTCCTAAAATTACTTTCATAACAATTCCTTCATTTCATATTACTTATTTAATACTTTTTATATTCCGATTTTTAGATTAATTAATTATTTTATATTCTACTTAATATTTCAAAAAAACAATATATTAATGTAAAATTTAATATACTAAATATTATACCCATAGTAATTAATAATGTTATAAATTTGTTTTTTATTATTCTTTTTAAAATTCTCCTAAAAAAAGAATATTCTAGCTTGTCCCTCTTTTTATTATAACTAATACTAAAAACTTCATCTTTCGCATATTCCATAGTTTACTTCCTCCTTATATATTTATTTTCAATAATAAATATATTCTGATGCTTTATGAAATATGACTACTATATATTAAATAATATCATAAAATTTAGTGAATTTTCAACTAATTTTAGCTTTTTTTTAGTTCTTCTTGTATAAAACTTGCTAATTTTTCATTTATTCCTTTTATTTTTGTTAGTTCTTCTAATCTTGCTTGTTTTATTTTTTCTACACTTCCAAAATTTTTTAAAAGTGCTTGCTTTTTTGCTTCTCCAATTCCAGTAATGTTATCTAATACTGATTTTGTAATTTCTTTATCACGTAATTTTCTATGATATTCAATTGCTGTTTTGTGTACTTCATCTTGGAAATTTGTAATTAAGTTCATTAGGTTTTCAGATAGTTCTTGCTCATTTCTATTTTCATCTATTAATGCTCTTGTTCTATGTTTATCATTTTTTACCATTCCATATACTTTGATAGCAAGCCCATATTGATTTATTGCATTTAATGCTGCTCTTTCTTGTGTTATTCCTCCATCTACAAATATTGCGTCTGGTAGTTTTCCAAATCCACCATTTTCATTTTCTATAGAATGTTTTAATCTTCTTGAAATAACTTCTTCCATACATTTTGGGTCATCTTGCGTGTATACTGTTTTTATTTTAAATCTTCTTGATAATTTATGGTTTATTATTCCATCTTGTAATACGCACATTCCAGCTACCATATGTGTTCCAGATATATTTGATATATCAAATGTCTCTATTTTTCTTGGCATTTTATCCATTTTTAATACTTCTTTTAGTTCCATTAATATATCATATTTATCCTTTGATTTATTTTCTAATGTAACTTTTGCATTATTTTCTGCCATTTCTACAAATCTTAATTTTTCTCCTTTTTGAGGAGATTTTAGTTCTACTTTTCTTTCTACTTTTTGTGATAACCATTCTTCAATAACTAATTTATCTTCTAATTCTTCTTTTAGCATAATTTTATTTGGTATTTCTTCTTTTGTTAAATAATATTGTTTTACAAAACTAGATAAAATTTCTTCATTTGGCATGCCTTTTAAGTCATCAAAAAAATAATGCTCTCTTCCTATCATCTTACTTTTACGTACGAAAAATATCTCTATACATGCACTTATATCATTTCTTGCAAGACCTATAACATCTATATCATTTTCAGTTATATTTGATACTTTTTGTTTTTGTGATATTCTTTGTATTGCTATTTTTTTATCTCTTAAAAATGCTGCTTCTTCATATTCTTGTTTTTGTACTGCATCAGCCATTTTTTTGTCTATATCTTTTAATATATTATCTATTTTTCCCTCTAATAACATAATAATTTGGTTAATTTGTTCTTTATATTCTTCTTTTGTAACATATCCCATACATGGTGCAAGGCATCTTTTAATATGATAATTTAGGCATGCTCTTTTATTCGATTTAAAATTCTTACATTGACGTATTTTAAATTTTTGTTTTATAAAATCAACCATTTCTTTTGCACTTCCTGGGTTTGCATATGGACCAAAATATTTTGCTCCATCGTTTAATATTGTTCTTGTTATATATACATTTGGATAGTCTGATTTTACATCTACTTTTATATATGGATATGTTTTATCATCTTTTAATAATACATTAAATTTAGGTCTATTTTCTTTAATTAAATTACATTCTAAAATTAAAGCTTCTGCTTCATTATCTGTTACTATATATTCAAAATGATCTATTAAACTAACCATATTTTCAATTCTTTTTGTTTTATTATTTTTTCTAAAATATTGCCTTACTCTATTTCTTAAAATTACTGCTTTTCCAACATAAATAATATTGTCTGCTTTATCATGCATAATATATACACCGAGGTTTTGTAGGCAATTTTTTTAGTTCTTCTTCAATATTAAACATACTTACTCTCCAATATACTTCTGAATATTTACAATGATATGTCTAAAATTATATAAATAAATTAAACATATTATTCCCCAATATATCCAACATATGGCAAATTTCTATACATTTCGTTAAAATCAAGACCATATCCTACAACAAATTTATCTGGAATTTCAAATCCTAAATAATCTACTTTTACATCATATATTCTTCTTTCTGGCTTGTCTAGCAATGTGCAAAGTTTTAAACTATTTGGCTTTCTTCCTTTTAGATGTTCTATTAAAAACTTAAGAGTTCTACCTGTATCTATAATATCTTCTACAATAATAACATCTTTTTCTTCTATGCTTTCTTTTAAATCCAATTTAAGCTCTATGTTTTGGGCTCCTACAGTAGATGATCCATAGCTAGACACTTGTATAAATTCTATCTTCACATTTCTATTAATTCTTTTTGCTAAATCAATTGTAAAAAAACTAGATCCTTTTAAAATGCAAATTAAAGTAATCTCTTTTCCTTTGTAATCTTCTTCAATTTTCTTAGCAATTTCTCTAACTTTTTCATCAATTTTTTCTTCTTCAATTAATACTTTTACTTCTTCCATGTAAAATTTCATTCCTTTCTTGCTTAGCTTAGAAATACCTATAATTTGGAAATATAATTATTTCCATAACTAATTCTCTTTTTTTACTTTCCATAATTATATCACTTTGCCTTTACTTCGTAAAGCATTTATTATTAATTAGATATAAAATAGCTACTAGATAATGGTTCTTAAAAATATATTTATTAAAACCATTATCTAGTAATATAAATTATGCAAAATTTTGTTTTCTTTATGTTGTTCAAAATATGTAGTATAGTATTAAAGATAGCCTTTTTATGTACTATATACATCATATTGATCATAAACAATAAAAAACAACACATTCTGCTTTTGCCAGTGGAATGTGTTGTTAAACTTTTTATATTGGTAAACACATATTCTAAAGTCAAATATATAAAATAATTTTTCTTAAATTTCCATAGCTTTTTACATATAAATGTATTATAAT
>CAQOYX010000090.1 GCA_948852375.1 uncultured Clostridia bacterium | reverse complement strand
AAATGAACATTTATAGGGGTAGGTCTTGTGCTTACCCAATAAACAATAATATATTAAAAAACAAGATCAGGCACAGAACCAACCATACAAAAAAGAAATAACAATAGAAATAGGAAGGAGAAAAAATGTATAAGAAAAAAACAAGTATTATAGGAATAATAATAACAATAATAATATTAATTATCCTAGTATTCGTATCAAACCTAAACGTAGAAAACCTGTCATACATAGAAAATGTAGTATCAACAATAGTAATGCCAATACAAAATGGACTTACCTACATAAAAAACAAAATAACAGGAAATAGCACATTTTTCTCCGATATAAGTAAGCTACAACAAGAAAACGAAGAACTAAGAAAAAAGAACAGTGAACTAGAAACCACTTTAAGGGAATTCGAAATAGTAAAATCAGAAAACACAACACTAAAAGAATATCTAAACCTATCAGAACAATATGCAAACTACCAAACAAAACCAGCATACATAATAGCAAAAGACATAACAAACTATTCCAAAGTATTTACAATAAACATAGGAAAAAAAGATGGAATAGAAAACAACATGACAGTAATATCAGAAAAAGGACTAGTAGGTCATGTAATACAAGTAACAGAACACACAGCAAAAGTACAAACAATAATAGATACAGCAAGCACTGTAAGTACAACAATTACAACATCAAGAGACAACATAATATGTAAAGGAACAATAGAACACCAAGGAAAACTAAAAGCAAGTCTAATCCCAACAAATGCAAACCTAATAATAGGTGATGTAGTAGAAACATCTCGGAATGGGAGGAATATACCCAAAAGGGATAAAAATAGGAACAATAAAAACAATAGGAAACACAAAAGACATAGTATACAGAACAGCAATAATAGAACCAGCAGTAAATTTCGATAAAATAGAAACAGTCCTAGTAATAACAAAGTAGAGGAGAAAAGCATGAAAAACACTATAATCATAATAACAACAATAATCACATTTCTAATCCTATACTTCCTACAAGTAAACTTTTTTAGTTGGTTTACAATAGCAGGTGTACGTCCAAACCCATTCATAATTTTAATCCTGTTTTTAGGATTATTTGCGGGAAAAAGACTAGGCATTCCAATGGGCATTTTTTTAGGAATCCTCTTAGACTTTTTTTCAAGCAAAAAAATAGGAATAACAGGAATTATGCTAGGGACAGTAGGATTAATTGCAGGAATTCTAGACAAAAATTTTTCAAAAGACAGTAGAATGACAATGATATTAATGACAGTAGGTACAACAGCAATATATGAAATAGGAATGTATTTTTTAAACTACATAATAATAGGAATAAACTTAGAAATTATACCATTTATAATAATTCTATTAATAGAATTACTATACAATGTAATAATAACAATAATACTATATCCACTACTACAAAAAGCAGGCTACTATATAGAAGAATCTTTTAGAGGAAGAGAAATACTAACTAGGTATTATTAATAAAAAATAATTAAAGAGCAATACTCATAACTACAGTAAACAATAGAATAACATGTGTAAAACGATTAAACTAACAATATTAGAATAAAGGTTCATATACATAAGGAGGCGTCAGCCTTAGCCGACTGAGGGTTATAATAAGGAGGAAAAAGTGAAAACATCAAATAAACAAACAGATATAAAAGTAAGATACAATATAATAACATTAATTACATATATAGTTGGAATAATCCTATTAATTCAACTTTTCAACCTCCAAATTGTGCATGGAGAAGAATACCTAGAAACATCAAACACAAGACTAACAAGAGAAAGCACACTAAAAGCAGCAAGAGGAAACATTACAGACAATAGTGGAACAATACTTGCAGGAACTACCACAAGTTTTAACCTAGAAATATATAAAAGCAAAATAGACACAAACACATTGAATAGCACAATACTAAAAACAGCAAAAGTATTAGAAGAACATGGAGATAAATACATAGACAATTTTCCTATAACAATAAACCCATTCTCATTTACATATAACGACCAAGAAAGAGAACAAAAATGGAAAAAATCAAACAAACTGGATGAAAACCTAACAGCAGAAGAAACATTTTACAAATTTAAAGAAAAATATCAAATAGAAAATGACAATATAGAAGAAACAAGAAAAATAATAGGTATACGATATCAAATAGCACGGAGAAGGGTATTCATCAACAAAATCAGTTACAATAGCACAAAACATAAGTATTGAAAGTGTACACATATTAAACGAGCAAAATGACCTATTTCCAGGAATTAATATAGTAGAAATACCAGTAAGAACATATCCAAAAGGAACGCTTGCCTCACATATACTAGGATATACATCAAAAATTTCAAAAGAAGAATATGACCAAGAAAAAGACAATGGCTATTCACTAACAGACTACTATGGAAAAGCAGGAATAGAAAGAACAGCAGAAAAATACCTAAAAGGAACAGATGGAATAAAACAAATAGATATGGCGGTAGATGGAACAATAACAGGAGAAAATGTACGGAGAAGTAGCGATACGGAGGAGCAGATATAATACTTACAATAGATGCATCATTACAAGAAGTAACCGAAAAAGCACTAAAAAGTAATATAGAAAGTATACAAAATGGAGAATTTGGAACATCTTATAATGCAACAGGTGGAGCAATGATAGTAATGAATGTAAAAACAGGAGAAATACTTGCAATGGCAAGCTACCCAGACTATGAACCATCAAAATTTACATTTGGAATAGACACCCAAACGTGGAACACATATAAAGACAGTAATATGAAAAATAGGGCAATACAAGAAATATACCCACCAGGTTCTATATATAAAATGGTAACAGCAGTTGCAGGGCTAGAAACAGGAGAAATAGATAAAACAACAAAAATAAACGATACATGGCGTTATACATATTACAAAGACTATCAGCCTTCATGTTGGAAACCAGGTGGACATGGATACTTAAATGTAACATCTGCAATACAACATTCATGTAACTATTTCTTCTATGAAACAGGAAGAAGAATAGGAATAGACAACCTTGCAAAATATACAAAACACTTTGGATTAGGAAGAAAAACAGGAATAGAACTTTTAGGAGAAGCAACTGGAAAACTTAATGAAAGAATAGAAGGCAAAACTTGGAATCCAGGAGACACAATACAAGCAGCAATTGGACAGTTAAATAACCAATACACCCCAATACAAATGGCAAAATACACAAGCATGCTTGCAAATGGAGGAAAAAAAGTAAAACCAACATTAATAAAAGCAGTAAAAAGAGCAGATGGAACAGAAATACCAAAAGAAGAATATGAAGCATACTTTAATGAAAGAGTAGGAATTATCCAAGAGGCAGATGATGGAATAACAATAAACCCCGAAAACTTAAAAGTAATATTAGAGGGAATGAGAAGTGTTACAAGTGAATCTGGAGGAACAGCATATAGATATTTTAAGGATTTTAATATAGAAGTAGGAGGAAAAACAGGATCAGCACAAGTAGGAGGAAACAATGAAAGAGCACATGCATGGTTTATAGGATTTGCACCATTTGATGAACCAGAAATAGCAGTAGTAATTCTAGTTGAAAATGGAGGATCTGGAAGCTATACAGCAGGAGCTGCCCGTGATGTGATGGCAGAGTATTTTGGAATGAATGTAAATCAAATAGATGAGGATGTAACAGCAAAACCTTACACAGAATTACAAAATTAGCACTAGAGTATTAATAAGTAATTGTAAAAAAGAAAGAAGGATGTAATGATATGAATAATTGTGTTAAAGTAGTTTTAGGAAAAGAAGAGATAACATTAAAGATAAGTGAAGAAGTGGATTTTGAAGATATAGGAAAATGTCTTGAAGAAAAAATGCCAGAACTAAAAAGGTTATATCAAGGAGAAAAAACACCTATATTTGTAACAGGAAAAGTGCTAAAGAATGAAGAAATGAATAAAATAAAAGAAATAATACAAAAAGAAATAGAAGTAAAAATTGAATTTGACAGCCCAACATCTTTAGGACTACATGCAATAAGAAAAGCATATACAGAAGAAATAAAAGCATCACAAACTACTTTCCATAGAGGTGGATTACGTTCAGGAGCAAAGTTAGAATATGAAGGAAGTATAGTAATACTAGGAGATGTAAATGCTGGAGCAGAAGTAATAGCAGGAGAAAACATAGCAATTATTGGAACATTAAGAGGAGTAGCACATGCAGGTGCAAAAGGAAATAAAAAAGCAATAATAGAAGCATCAAAAATAGAAGCACCACAATTAAGAATAGCAAATATAGTAAAGGAATTAGAAACATCATGTGAAGAGGAAATAAAAACATATGCATATGTGAAAGAAGACAAGATTGTATTAGAATAATTATATATTAAATTTTTTATTTTATTAGTTAAAGTTACAGTTCAAGTGCAATAAAAAATGTATATATGAATAAGCACTGTAAAAACAGTTGTAAGTTATAAAGCCTAATTTATGTATAAAAATTTTTTTTAGGCACCTGAATTGTAATTCATTAAAAATGAGAATTTCTAAAAATCAGCTAAGCAACAACAAAATTAAAGCAATAAATAATTCTTCATCTTTAACTCCTTCATCATATAAAAACCAAATTAAACAAATAAGTAGAATATCATCAAAATATAAATTTATTCCAAATAATTGAAACAATGGGGCATCTTCAGTTAGATTAGAAGTAGACTCACTTTTTGTTGCACAATTATTTTCTTGTGAAATATCTCTTTTTACAAATTTATCATTATTTATTAAACTAGTAATACCGTTAGAAGAACAATTGCTATTTGGCTTAATATTTCCGTGTGTTAGAATAACTAGGATATATTATATGATTACTATGTTGAATTTTGGCATTACTACTACAATATGGATAGTGGTAACCATACCTAGAATACCTATTATAATAAGGCATACCAAAATAAGGAAAATGAAACATCATTTTGAATTCTCACCACCATTTTGATTAAAAACATTAAATACCTTAGACATATTAAACAACTGAATATATTGTTCTACCTTACTTTTTCTACTTTCTTTTAAATATGGCTTTAAAGAAAGAAGCAAATTAGAACGAGGGTCATTTTTATTACTATTCATTTTATCCATTATAGATTTCATCTTTAATAACATATTTATATCAAAATTAGGCATACCACTTGTATTCGAATTATCTTCATCAGAAGAATTATTAAAGGTAGAATTATTAGAACTGTTAAAATTATTAAATCCATTAGAACTATTAGAATCAGTAGAGGTATTAGAATTATTAAACATATTCATAATATTTTTAAGCATCTCAGGATTAATATTATTTAAATTATTTGCACTATTATTGCTAGTACTGCTATCATTATTGTTTTTCATATTATTAATAAAGTTCTTCACATCATTGGGAACATTACCATTTTTCATCATATTTGCTAAATTATTCATAAAATCAGAATCCATTTAAACTCCCTCCTTTAATGCCATACGTTTGTTATACATTATATGCTACAAAGAGAAAAATGTTACAAGTAAAATTTATATAGAGTAGTATATTTTTTACAAACTCAATAAAACATATATATTTCAAACAAAAACAGTAAAAATGTCTATTTTTGTAATAAAAACTTAATACAAAAATAACAAAACATAACAAACAACAATAAACTTGCTATTTCCGTAAAAAATTATTAGTAATAAATAAA
>CAQOYX010000089.1 GCA_948852375.1 uncultured Clostridia bacterium | reverse complement strand
CTATTGGGATCAGTAAAAATAACTGCAACATACATTTCAGAAGAATTAACTCCAGAAGTGGTTTCGCCAATGAGATAAGTGAATTTAAATCGAGGTCCTTTAATTTTGTGAATTGCTCCAGTGAAACCCTCTAAAGGAACTTCTTCATAGTAAGCACCAGGAGGAAGTTCGGAAGGAATTGTACTATCTCCCCAACCTCTAGTGCTATTTACAGTTGGAAGGGGTTTGAGTTCTAACCCTTCAACATCTTCCATAGTTACGCCCATGAGTTCAACAAACTTTTCCATAGTTAAGGTTGTCGTTTCTTCTTGCTGAGAAGTGGCAGCAAAGGCAGGAGCCATAAGACTAAAGCACATTGCTATTGCCATAAACAAACTAACAATTTTTTTCATGTTTTACCTCCATTGAAATTAGTGTGTTGAGTGACTTCTCTCTACTTTCCTACTTTACTATAATATAGCAAAGTAAATTTATATTAGCAATTGCTAATATAGTGTATATATTATATTTCTTAATAAAAATAATGAAAAGAAAAGTATTAGCATAAATAATATGTGGGAAAAATAAAAGATAAAAATAGACAAAAGAAGCACCAATTTGATATGATGTTTTTGAAGGAAAACATAGCCATATCAAGGAGGTACTTCTTTATGATTAATAGAATAATACAAACTATCGTAGAAAACAAGGATTTTTTAGAAAAAAGTTTAGAAAATAGTATAAATACTAATGAAATAAGCATGTTTAGCAGAGATTTAAGAAAAGTATTTGATGAAGCAGGAAGAAAAACACTTGTGGGAATCTTAGAAATGATAGATACTATCCTTTTTGAAGATACGAGAAGAAAAATCGAATATGAAACAAAAGATTTAAGAAAAAGAACTTTAATGACAGATTATGGGAATATAGAATATCGTAGAAGGTACTACAGAAATAGACAAAACAAGGAATATGTCTATCTTGCAGATGAAAAAATGGGAATAGAAAAGAATGAAAGAATAGCTAAAGATGTGCAAAGTAAGATAATAGAATTTGCACATGATATCTCATATTCCAAAACAGGAAAACGAGTTGTGGGAAATGAAACCATATCTCCCACAACAGTAATGCATAAAGTGAGACAAGAAGATCTAAAAGTAGAAACTCCAAATGAAAAGAAACAAGTTAAAAGACTGTATATAGAAGCAGATGAAGACCATGTATCTGAAAGAAATAATAAAGTAGGAATGCCTAAGTTAATCTATGTGCATGAAGGAAATTATCGTAAAGGCAATAGAAACATTTTAAAAAATGTACATTACATAGGTTGTTTAGGAAAGAATAGTGAAGAACTATGGTTAGAGGTTGCAGAATATATAGACAAAAAGTATGATATAAAAAATGTAGAAAAAGTATATATATGTGGAGATGGTGCTACGTGGATAAAAGAAGGATTAAATTGGATAGAAAAATCAGAATTTGTATTAGATAGATTTCACTTGTTAAAATATATAAATCAAGCAGCAGTAGAGTTCCCACAATATAAAAGTAAGTTGTGGTACAACATTAATATATATGACCCAATTAGTGTAGAAAATATCTTTAAAGAAATAATAGAGAAAACTACTGAAGAGAAACGAAAAGAAAAAATAATAGATAGTTACAAATATGTAATGAGGCAATGGAAAGGAATTGAAATTTACGAAACAGATGGAGAATATTTGAATGGTTGTAGTGCTGAGGGGCATATTAGTCATGTATACGCAGATAGAATGAGTTCAAGACCAAGAACATGGTGTGATGATGGAATAGACAAAATGAGTAGACTAAGGACTTTTGTAAGCAATGGTGGAAAAATATATGAAGAATTAATAAAAAATAAAAAAGCTAATACAAAATTAAAGAAATATGATAAAATAATAAAAAGACATATCAAGCAAAATATTGAAGAAGCAAAGTATTGTTCAGTCCCAATTGTCAATACAGGAATGAATAGTGATATAAGAAAATTTTTAAATAAAATAATGTATGGTTAATATCAAAAGTGGTGTTCCCACAAAAAGTTTATGCAATCTTTTAAGATGAAAAAATTGACATAAATATTCTGAATATGCTATGATAAAAAGAAAAGGGAGATTTTCTATGAATTTATATGTAATAAGACATGGACAAACCGATTACAATGTACAAAAACTTTTTCAAGGTCATATAGATATACCATTAAATAATGTGGGAATAGAGCAAGCAAAGGAAATTGCTGCAAAGTTTAAAAATATTAATGTAAATGTTATATTAGTGTCTCCACTTAAAAGAGCTATTCAAACAGCGGAATACATTAGTAAAGTAACAGGAATAAAGCCAGAAATAGAAAAGCGACTAATTGAAAGATGCTATGGAGATATGGAAGGGCATCAAAATAGACCAGATTGGAATATTCAAATGATGCTAGATTATAATAAAAATTATACAAATGAAAATATAGAGCCAATTCAATCAATGTTTCAAAGAATTTATAGCTTTTTAGATGAGATTACAAAAAAGTATAAAGACAAAAGTGTAGTGCTTGTAACACATGGAGGAGTTTCGCATGCTATTGAAAGTTATTTTAATGGTATGCCAGAAATACCAGATTTTGATCATTTTGAGCCACGAGCATTAAAAAATTGCGAAGTTAGAAAATATACATCAAGGAAAATAGATGAATGTCAACAAAATGAAGAAAGATAGGAAGAAAAGATGAAGAAAAAAAGAATACTTTTTTATTATAAATTATTTTTTGCAGGTGGAACAGAACATAGTATCTTAAAGTTAATAAAGAAAATATATAATCAATTTGATATATATGTAGCTTATGATGAAGAAGAAACTACACAAGAAGTTCTAAAAGAAATTGCTAAATATGCTCAAATTATTAATCTAAATAGTATTGAAAATATTACTGTAGATATTTGCATTTGGTGTTCTCATTCTAAACAGGGATGCTTTACAGAATTTGCAAAAAAGGTAATAGCAAAGAGATACTATTATTGGTGTCATATTTTATTATTCGAAACATTTCCAGATTTAGAATTTTATCCAGATTTAATAGAAAATATAGAGAAATTTATTTGTGTAAGTGATGCTGTAAAAGATGATATTGTTTTTAAATATCCAGAATTACGAAAAAAATGCATAGTAATTGAAAATTATTTAGATACTAATGAAATAATAAGCAAATCAAAAGAAATAGTTGAATTAGAAGTAGACTCTAAGAAATTAAACTTAATAAGTATTTCGCGAATAGCGAAAGATAAACGGATTTAATAGAATGAGACAAGTATGTGATATTTTAGATGAAAGAAACATTTTATATGATTGGTATGTTTTGGGAACAGCTTTTACAAAAGAGGTTTTTGATGAAATATATAGTTGGTTTAAAGAAAACTCACATGTACATTTTTTAGGATATAAAGATAATATTTATCCATATTTAAAACAAATGGACTATTTAACTTTATTAACTGATAGAGAAGCTTGGGGATTAGTAATTTCAGAAGCACTTATTTTAGGAGTGCCATGCATTACGACAAATTTCTCAGGAGTAGATAAACAAATTATAGATAAAGAGAATGGTATTATTTTAGAAATGACAAATGATGGTGAGAATTATAAAAAAAGAATAGATGATATTATACAGCTGAAGAATAAACTAAAAGAGAATGTAAAAAAAGGAAAATATGATAGAGAAAGAATTATTGCTGAATGGATACAAATATTAACATAAGAAATATAATAATATTCTATGAGAAAAGGGGAGATATTTGACAATAGGCTAAGAAATGTGCTATAATTCCACTGTTAAGGACGAAAAAGGAGATTAAATATGAAAGCTGTAAGTGTTATTATACCAGCATACAACGAAGAAAAAACAATAGGACAAGTAATAGATATTGTAAAACAAAGTAATATAGATTGTGAAGTAATTGTTGTAAATAATTGTTGTACAGATAATACTACTCAAATAGCAACAGATAAAGGGGCTAGAGTAGTATATAGTGATAAAAAAGGAAAAGGCTATGCAATGGAAGAAGGACTAAAAGTAGCCCAAAATGAAATAGTAGTATTTCTAGATGCAGATATTACAGATTATAATAAAAACTTAATTCATTTATTAGTAAATCCTATTATAGAACACGATATAGACTTTGTAAAATCTACATTTGAAAGAACAAAAGGAGGATTAGTTACAGAAATTGCAACTAAGCCATTACTAAATATTTTATTTCCAGAAATGTATCAATTCTCAGAACCACTTAGCGGTATGATAGCAAGTAAAAAGAGTATATTAGAAAAATTAGAATTTGAAAAAGATTATGGTGTAGATATTGGAATTATACTAGATATTGCAAACTTAAAGTTAACAACAGCAGAAGTAAATATTGGAAAAATTGAAAATATGTCTCACTTATTAAAAACAACACAAAGTATGCAAAACATGTCAAACCAAATTATGAGAGCCATTTTAAAAAGAGCAAAATATGTAAAATAGTCCAAAGGGCTATTTTTTTATATTATAGGTTTAAAATAGATATGTCACACCAAGATAAAAAATAAAAATAGGAAATACCAAAAAATATGATAAAATGTTTTTAACGACAAAAACTTTATCTAATTGGAGGTATTTCCTATGAGTAATAGTATAACACAAAAATTAAAATATAAACAGAGTGTAGTAAAATTTTCTTTTGAGTATGGAGTAACAAAGGCAGTAGAACAGTTTGGTGAGAACAGAAGGACAATATATAGATGGAGAAAAAGATATGATGGGACACTAGAAAGTTTAAAGGATAAATCTCATAGACCAAAACATCATCCAAATGAACATACAATAGAAGAAATAAAGTTAATAAAGAATTTTAAAAATAACAATAAAGAGACAGGATTAGTTGTATTGTGGGTAAAATTAAGGAAAGCAGGATATACGAGAACGATACAAGGTTTGTATCATGTAATGGTACGATTGGGAATATATAAGAGAACAGCATCAAAGAAGAAACGAATTCAAGCATCAGAAGTACCAATAGCAAAGTATCCAGGAGAAAGAGTACAAATAGATGTAAAATATGTACCAAGAGAATGTATGAGTAAAGAACTAAAAGAGTTAGGAGAGAAATATTATCAATATACAGCAATAGATGAGTATACCAGACTAAGATATACGTACTTTTGTAAAGAACATAACACATATGAATCAACAGTATTTTTGAATAAATTAATAAGATATTTTCCATTTAAAATAGAACTAATACAAACAGATAATGGGTTTGAGTTCACGAATAGATTAAGTTGGAATGCATTTAATAGGAATAAATTAACGATGTTTGAAAAAAGACTAAAAGAGCTAAAAATTGAGCAAAGTTTGATACGACCACATACACCAACGCAAAATGGGAAGGTAGAAAGAAGCCATAGAAAAGACCAAGAGAGATTTTATTACAAAAGGATATTCTTAAGTTTAGAAGATTTGAAGGAAAAAGGTAGAAGATGGCTAAGAGAATACAATAATTTTCCTATGAGACCATTAAAATGGATGAGTCCAATAGAAAAATTACTAGAATATCAATCAAATTAAAGTGTAAAGTAAAATCACTTTATCATAAATATTGGTATTAAACTATATTGTTTTAAATATTTTGTGACACATCATTGACTAACCTACAGGTAGAGGGGCTATTTTAAGATATTAGCATAAATAATATGTGGGAAAAATAAAAGATAAAAATAGAC
>CAQOYX010000088.1 GCA_948852375.1 uncultured Clostridia bacterium | reverse complement strand
CAAGTAATATTAAATTATTTTTAGCAAAAAATCAATTTTCAGAGATAGAAAATATAGCAAAAACGATAATAGAATTATCAAGAGATAAAGGATATAGATATAATGAAATATCTATTATTACAAAAAATATAGATACATATTCTGGATTAATAAAAGCAATATTTGCTAAATACGATATACCAGTGTATATAGATGAAAAAAAAGATTTAAGCCAAAATATATTAGTAAAATATGTTCTATCAATTATAGAATTATTTGCAAAAAACTGGTCATATGAATCAGTATTTAATTATCTAAAAACAGGTCTTACAGATATAAAAATAGAAGATATATTTATATTAGAAAACTATGCATTAAGATATGGTATACGTTTTAGTAAATGGTATAAAGAACCATGGAAAGTAGCGACTTCTAATGAAGAATTAGAAAAATTAAATATTCTAAGAGAAAAACTCGTAAAGCCTTTACTAGAGTTTAAAGAAAATTTAAACAGAACTAAAAATGCAAAAGAAATATCAAAAGCTTTGTATGAATTTTTAATTAATAATAAAATTGATGAAAAATTAATGATTAAAGCAAAAAAATTAGAAGAAATAGGCGAGTTAGAACGTATGGCTTCTTATAAAAACAGTTGGGATACATTAATTTCAGTTTTAGATGAAATTGTTTTAGTTTTAAAAGAAGATAAAATATCATTTGAAGAATATGCAAAAGTATTAAAAATAGGTTTGAAAAATAGTGGTTTAGGAAGTATACCACAAAGTTTAGATCAAGTAATTATAGGGGATATAGATAGATCTAGAACACATAAAGTAAAAATAGCATTTATAATAGGATTAAATGATGGAGTATTTCCAAGTATTCATAAAGATGAAGGTTTTTTAAATGATAACGATAGGAGTTATCTAAAAGAAAATGGAATAGAACTTGCAAAGGGTACAAAAGACTTAATATTTGAAGAGAATTTTAATATTTATAAAGCCTTATTAGTACCAGAAGAAAAATTATATTTATCATATTCAGCATCAGATACTTCTGGAAGTTCTCTAAGACCATCAATGATTATATCTAAAATAAAAAAGATATTTACAAAATTAGAAGAGTCAAGTGATATGGTAGTAAATAAAGCTATTATAACTACTAAAAAGGCTACTTTTTCAGATCTTTTAGAAAATATTAGAAAATATCAAGATAAAGAAGAAATACAAGATATTTGGTTTAAAATATATAACATATATAATAAAGATATAGAGTATAAGCAAAAATTAAATAGTGCAATACAAGGGTTAAAATATACAAATAAACCAGAGAAAATAACTAAAGAAAATATAGATAAATTATATGGAAATGTTCTAAATACAAGCATTTCTAAATTAGAGCAATATAAAAGATGTGCATTTTCATATTACTTAAAATATGGATTAAGATTATCTTGTAAAAATATATTTAAAATAGAAAGTTTAGATACAGGAAATTTTATGCATGATGTAATAGATGAATTTTTTGACCAAGTATCTGCAAGGGATATAAAATTGAGCGAAATAACAAATGAAGAAATAGAGGAAATTATAACAAGTATAATAAATGAGAAATTAACATTAAATAGAAATTACATATTTACAGGAACACCTAAATATAGAATTCTTACAAATAGGTTAAAAAAAGTAATATTACAATCAATGAAATACATTATAAACACAATAACTCGGAAGTGATTTTGAGTTATTTGGAAATGAAGTGGAATTTAAAGACAATAATAAGTATAAGCCAATTATAATAGATGTAGACAATGGCAAAAAAGTTGAAATTACAGGAAAAATAGATAGAATAGATATAGCAAAAAATAAAGATGGCAAATATTTGCGAATTATAGATTATAAATCAAGCATAAAAAATATAGATTTAAATGAATTTGTTATGGGTACACAAATTCAATTACTTACATATTTAGATGCAGTAACGAAAATTGAAGATGTAATACCTGCAGGAGTGCTATATTTTAATTTAATTGCTCCAATAATAAAAGCTAATAAAAATATGGAAACTGAAGAAATTGAACATGAAATAAAAAAGCAATTTAAAATGAAGGGATTAATTCTTGCAGATGTAAATGTTGTAAAAATGATGGATAAAAAGTTAGAAAAGGGAGCATCAGATATAATTCCAGCATATATAGATAAAGAAGAAAATATAAGTGATAAAAAATCTAGTGTAGTAACAAAAGAACAATTTGAACATTTACAAAAATACACAAAAAAAATAATAAAGGAAATTGCAAAAGAAATTTTCACTGGAAATATAGATATAAATCCAGCTTATAATACAAAAAAGAAACATGGAACATGTGAATATTGTGAATATAAATCAATATGCAATTTTGATGATACACAAAATGATTATAATTATATTCCTAATATGAAAAAAGAAGAAATTTTAGAAGAAATAAAATCAGAAATGAATGATTAAATTATGTCAAAGTATTTAATTAAACAGTAGATAAAGCATCCATTTAACAAGGATACTTGGGGTTATTAAAAAAATATATATAAAGGAGAAAAGAGTGGAAAATTTATCAAATGATGTTATTATACATCAAAAAAATAAAGAGATTGAATATCTCCAATTTAGAAAGTTATTAGAATATCCAGGAATAGTTCATTGTTATACATTAAAAGCAAATAACTTTGATGTTGCAGGAAATGACACTTATAAAGAAAAAAAGGATATAGTAGATGCAAATTATGAAAAATTAGCAAATGTATTGAACATATCAAAAAATACTATATTAAGACCATATCAAACTCATACAGATATTGTAAAACATGTAGACAGAAACTATAAGAAAGAAAAAATTTCTATTTTTCCAGAAGAATTTATGAATGTTGATGGTTTAATAACTAATTTACCTAATGTAACATTTTCACTAGGATATGCAGATTGTATACCACTTTTTTTCTATGACCCTGTAAAGAAAGTTATAGGTAATGTTCATTCAGGCTGGAAAGGAACATTAAAAAAGATACGGACAAATTGCAGTATTTAAAATGATAGATACTTATAGGTGTAATCCGAAAGATATAATTTGTTGTATAGGACCAAGTATTAGAAAATGCCATTTTAAGGCTCAAAATGATGTATGGGAAATGTTTTATAATGAATTTTTGTATACAAAAAGAATAAATGATATAATATCAAATGGAAATACAGGCAATTCTAAATATTATATAGATACAGTTTTAATTAATAAAATAATATTACAAGAAGCGGGATTAAAAGAAGAAAACATAATAGATAGTAAAATTTGTACAGTATGTAATTCTGACATAATGCACTCATATAGGGTATACAAAGAATTAGCAGGAAGAAATACAGCTATTATAGGAATGGAGGAATAAGATATGCGTTATCCAGAGAATTTAAAAAAAGGTGATATAATAGGAATATGTGCTCCATCAGATGGAATTGTTGATGAATTTAAAATAGCGAGATTAGATCTTGCAATAAAAAATTTGAAATCACTTGGGTATAGAATAGTAGAAACAAAAAGTGTTAGAACAAGCATTAAAGGAAGAAGTGCGTCTTCAAAACAAAGAGCAAGAGAATTTATGGAACTTATGGAAAATGAAGAAGTAAAACTAATTTTATATGCAGGACGGAGGAGACTTTTTAATGGAAATGTTAGATGAACTAGATTTTGAAAAATTAAAAAAATTACCTCCAAAATGGACACAAGGGTTTTCAGATATAACAAATTTGGGATTTCTATTTAATACAATATTAGAAGTACCAAGCATGTACTGTGAAGCAGTAAAAGATTATGCAATAACACCTCTATATAGAAACCTAACAGATGCAATTGAAATTCTATCAGGAAAAGAGATTATACAAAATTCATTTGAAAAATATGAAGAAATATCAAACAAAACAAAACCAGAAGCCTCATATAATTTAACCAAAAATGTAGAGTGGAAAAATATAATGGAAGAAGAGGAAATTGTAATACAAGGAAGAACATTAGGAGGATGTTTAGATGTAATAGCAGGTTTAATTGGTACAAAATATGATAAGGTATCAAACTACATTGAAAAATACAAAGATGATGGAATATTATGGTTTTTAGAATGTTATGAAATGACATCACCAGAACTTGAAAGAAATCTATGGCAAATGAAAAACTCTAACTATTTTGAACATACAAAAGGAATAATATTTGGAAGACCATTATACATAAGAGAAGATTATGGAATAAACTTCGAAGAGGCAGTTTATGATGCACTAAAAGATTTAAATATTCCAGTAATATGTGGAGCAGACATAGGACATGTTCCACCACAACTAGCAATAGTAAATGGAGCAATTTTAAAAATTACATCAAAAAATGGAAAAGGAGAAGTTGCTACTTATTTAAAATAGAAAATTAAAGCTAGAATATGAAAAAATAGAATTCTTTTTATAACTATAGGAAAAGTAAGAAAGGAATGAAAATTTAGCATGTATGAAACATGGGAAGAACTAGAGGCATCAATTGTTGGATGTAAAAAATGTAAATTATGTAGTAATAGAAATAATATTGTTTTTGGAACAGGTAATAAGCAGGCAAGTTTAATGTTTATAGGTGAAGGTCCAGGAGCGGATGAAGATAAAAAAGGAATTCCGTTTGTAGGAAAAGCCGGAAAACTTATGAACATGGCATTTGATGGGATTGGAATTAATAGAGATGAAGTATATATTGCAAATATTGTAAAATGTAGACCACCTAGTAATAGAAACCCAGAAGATGATGAAGCGGTAGCTTGTTTAGATTATTTAAGAAATCAAGTAATGCTTGTAAGACCTAAAGTAATAGTATTATTAGGAAGTGTTGCATTGAAAAATATTTTAGGAAAAGAATATGGCATAACAGCATCTCGTGGAAAATGGGTAGAAAGAAAAGGGATACTATATATGCCAACATGGCATCCTGCTGCTTTACTTCGTGATGATAACAAAAAAATAGAATTTTGGCAGGATTTAAAAGAAGTAAAAATAAAAATGGATACTTTTATATACACAGGTATGACTATAAAATAAATAATAATGTATACAATAATATAAGTTATAGATAGGTGCAAGAGAGGAATAGATTTATATGTTAAAAAATTTTTGGGGACATCTTACAAATGTCGTAAAACACAAATGGATTGTATTTCGTTTATGTTGCAAAGCAGGAATACCATTTCGCGGAATAGTACATGATTTATCAAAATTTTCTATAACAGAGTTTTGGCAAGGGGTAAAATATTATCGGAGATGGAAAAAGAAGTCCAATTCAATATGCAAAGGAAGACTACGGATATTCAAGTGCATGGTTGCACCATAAAGGAAGAAACAAACATCATCCAGAATATTGGTATGACATGAATGCAAAAGAAAGTATGCCAATAATACCATTTAAGTATGTATGTGAAATGGTATGTGATCAAATAGCAGCAGGAATAGTATACCAAGGGAAAAATTGGAAAAAAGAATATCAACTAGAATACTGGAAAAAGCAAAGAGATAAGTTTTTATTAAATGAAAAACTAAAAAAATTTGAAGATATAATAATGGAGCAAGTAGTAGAATATGGAATAAAGAAAACTATTACAAAAGAAAATTTGAAAAAGTGCTATATGGAGTGTACTGAAGAGAAATTATGAAAGATCTGTTCTTAAATATGTGCATAGTTTTCCAAAGAGGCGGATATAGAATAGTAAAATTTGCTGAAAGAAGCTACTA
>CAQOYX010000087.1 GCA_948852375.1 uncultured Clostridia bacterium | reverse complement strand
ATAATAAATATGAAATTGAAATATCATTTATGAAAACATAATTATAAAATATAAAAATAATACAAGATTTTGTTCTATTACAGCAAAAAAAGTGTAATAAAAAACAAAGTTCTTAAATTTAGATTGTGGACATAGTTCGTAATATGACATATAGGATAATATTTTGAAATAATGTAGGAGGAAATAGGATGAAGAAAAATCAAAAAGGAATAACAATTGTTTTATTAGTAATAACAATAGTAATACTAGTTATTATAGCAGGAATTACAATATATATTGGTAATGGTATTATGAAACAAGCAAGCCTTCAAACTATAAGTACAAATATGATGTTAATTCAAGCAAAAACAAAGACAATAGCTGAGCAAGCAAAATTTAATAATGATATATCAAAAGAGTCTGATACACAAAATGATGAAGAGATATATAAAGGGATTTTAGTAAGTGATATATCAGGCAATAAAAAAATAGATAAACTTATAAATGATGGAATTATAGAAGATGCAAGTAAATACTATCTACTTACTAAAGAAGATCTATCTGGTATGGGACTAGATAAAATAAGTATAGATGATGGTTATATTGTAAGTTATGATACAGAAGAGATTATTTATGTAAGAGGGTTTGAAAGCGAAGGAAAAACATATTATAAATTATCTGAAACAAAGGATTTGAATTTTAAAGATTAGTTTAGTTTTAAAATAATCCATATTATATAGAGAATGTGTTATATTATTTGTAATAAAATTTGTACCTTTAGAGAAAGAATGGTTAAAAATGAAAGAAAAAGAATTATTAAGATTAGAAAAATTAAAAGAAATAGAACAAGAAATTTATACTAAGAATTCTGATATTAAATACATATGTGGAATTGATGAAGCAGGAAGAGGACCACTTGCAGGGCCTGTTGTTGTAGCATGTGTAATAATGCCAAAAAATTCTATAATAGAAGGAGTAAATGATTCTAAAAAAGTATCTGAAAAGAAAAGAGAAGAGTTATATGATAAAATTCTAGAAGAAGCAATTAGTTATGGAGTAGGAATTATAGAGCATCACAAAATAGATGAAATAAATATATTGAATGCAACAAAACTTGGGCTTACTACAGCTCTAAAAGAAATGAGAGAAAAGCCAAACCTAATTTTAGTAGATGCATTAGAGAGAATAGATACTTTAGGAATTCCATATAAATCGATTATAAAAGGAGATGCACTTTGTTATTCAATATCATGTGCATCAATAATTGCAAAAGTAACTAGGGATAGAATTATGAGACAGTGGGATGAGGTATATCCAATGTATGGATTTATTAAACATAAAGGATATGGCACAAAAGCTCATATTGATGCAATAAAAAAGTATGGGTTATGCCAAATTCATAGGAGAAGTTTTACTAAAAACTTTGTATAATAAATATAGGAGGAAAAAATATATAAATGAATATTTTAGAAATTATAGCAAAGAAAAGAGATAAAAAAGAATTAAATAAAGAAGAAATTGAATATTTTGTTAAAGGATATATAAGTGGAAAAGTAACAGATTACCAAGCAGCAGCTCTTGTTATGGCAATATATATAAACGGAATGAATGATGAAGAAACTACTAATTTAACCTTAAGTATGGCACATTCTGGTGAAATGCTAGATTTATCAGTATTTGGAAAGAATGTTGTTGATAAACATTCAAGTCGGAGGAGTAGGAGATAAGGTTAGCTTAATTTTACTTCCTATTATTGCATCATTTGATATACCAGTTGCAAAAATGTCTGGTCGTGGGCTTGGTTTCACAGGTGGAACAATAGATAAATTAGAATCAATTTCAGGTTATAATACAGGATTAGGAATTGACGAATTTATAAATAATGTAAAAGAGATTGGTATTAGCTTAATTGGACAAACTTTAAATTTAGCACCAGCGGATAAACTTATATATGCATTAAGAGATACAATTTCTTGCACTGATAGTATACCGCTTATTGCATCTAGTATTATGAGTAAAAAAATAGCAGCAGGAGCAAATAAAATTGTATTAGATGTAACATGTGGAAGTGGAGCGTTTATGCGGAAACAAAGAACAAGCAATAGAATTATCTAAAACAATGAATAAAATAGGAAAACTTGCAGGTAAAGAAACAGTTTGTATTATAACCAATATGGATGAGCCATTAGGAAAAGCTGTAGGAAATAATTTAGAGGTAATAGAAGCGATTAAAGCATTAAAAGGGGATATGGCAAAAGATATAGAAGAAGTAGTATTAGAGTTAGGGGCATATATGATGAAACTTGCAGGAGTTTGTGAAAATATTAATGAAAATAAAAAGAAAATATTAGAGAATATAAAAAATGGAAAAGCTTACAATAAATTTAAAGAACTTGTAAGAAAACAAGGTGGAGATGTTTCATATTTAGAAGACATAAATAAATTTGAAAAAGCAAAATTTATAATCCCTGTAATATGCAATGAAGATGGATATATAGAAAAAATTAATGCACGTCAGGTAGGAGAAATTTCTGGTACTCTTGGAGCAGGAAGAGTAAAAAAAGAAGATGTTATAGATCAAAGTGTGGGAATTATACTTTGCAAAAAAGTATCAAATAAAGTAAAAAAGGGAGATATTCTTTGTTATGTACATGCGAATAATGAAAAACTAGGAAATAAAGCAGTTTCTGATTTAAAAGATGTATACAAAATATCAAATGAAGCTATACAAAGATATAATACGATTATTGAAATAATTAAATAGAATTACCAGGGATATTTAATAAAATACATGCATTCATTTCTCACTTTGCTATTAAGGCATACATAGTAAAAAAAATGTTTTATGGTATTTTCAAATTATAAGCTTATTTGTTGACTTTTTGCTAGAAAATATGGTAAAATACTTATTAAATGTGTTAAGTATTAGTATTTCTATTTACTAAATAGAGGTAAAAAGTAAAGAAAAAAATCAATTATTTTAAAAGAAAGGAGAATTATAGTCGATGGCTGAAAAAATTATAAAGGTTGAAAATAAGAACAATTATGCTGCTCTTACAAATCTAGAAGGCATGGCTATGATAGCTCATAGTATTGATGAGTTAGCCAAAGCTACTGATCATGTTGCAAACAATGTTCTTAAAGGACAAAAAGTAGTGGCAAGAAGTAATTATGAAGTAGCTAAGTCAATTTTAACAGGTTCTACAAATGTTTTAACTGGTCTTATGTCTATTTCTGGTGAAATGGAGCGGAAAAATAAGACAGATGAGTACTATCGCTTAACGGACGGAATTGAACAAATTGAGAAAGAACTTTATGAAATGGGTATTTTGAAAAAAGCTTATGACCAATTAGAGCTAATAGAAAATCCTATCATAGAAATGAAGGAACAGGATATTAAGTTTTTGGCTGAAATATTTGGAAAAAATCTCCAAAATGCTCAAAATATTATGTGTAATAGCTTTATTTCACCAGTAAAATTCTTCGAAAGAAAAATTAATTTGGAAAAATCTTTTCGCATAAAGATATATACTGAATTTAGGTATATAATGCCAAAAAATGATGAAATACCAGTTTATAGAATTGACTGTAAAATAGAAGTGTTATCTCTAGGGATACAGATTCCAGTTGAATATTTAGGTATAACAACATTGAAAAGATTAGATGAAGATAGAGCAAAACCATTTTATTTGGTAGATATCAGGGATAATTCGGAGGTTGTGTGCTATCTAAATGGACATGTGTATCCAGTTTTTCTAAAAAATTTAGAAAACAGATTGCAACATGCAAAAGGTAATTTGTGGAATGAAATAGAGGAGGAAAGTGCTGAAAAAGGCTATAGAGATGTACCGATGAAACAAAAGAGTGACATGGAATTTGAAAAAGAATTGAATTGTCAATATTGGCGATTGAATAAAAAAGAGAGAAGAAAAATTAAATTGGAGGCTTTAAATGGAAAATGTGTACAGATGTATACAGAGATTTCCAGTGATGATTTAAGTTGCATCTTGGAGAAGATAAAAAAAGATGTAGAGTATGACGATTCTCCCAAAATGATGAATGCAATGAGTGAGTTTAAAGTGATTTTAGATGATGTAAACAGAGATATAGCATTGCAGAATTTAAGACTTTTATATAACCAATTAAGGCTTGTGTTAAGACAATTTAGATTTGATTCTTTAAAGGATAGTTGATTGTATTCACTTAGTATATTATTGAGTGAATAAGCGAAAGTGGCAGAAACAACAGTTCTGCCACTTTTAACATAAAAGTAATATAAAATTATACATTTTACGTTACAAAGTCTCTAAATTTTAGAAAGAATAGATTTATACAAACTTTCGGAATTATTCAATTTTGCGTTCCTTTTCTCTTCCGCAAAGTTTATCATATTCTTTACATTTTATTTTATATTCCATTTGTTGTGACATATACCTATAATACATATAAGCCTGTTCATATTGTAACATAGGGTTAAACATAGGGTCTCTATACATATTATCATTTACCATATTAGGGTCAAAGTTCATATTATCAAATGCACCAAAATCCATATTTCTATCCATTAAAATTACCATTCCTTTCAAATTGCTATGTAATAAAGTGTAAATTTTCACTTTAAACTTTAGAATAAAATTAGTAAAATGTTCTTTCTATAGTTATATTCAAAAAATAAAATTATTATGATAATTTTTTATTGTATTTTCTTTTGTTAAGTAAAAGAAATAAACTAATAGAAATAATTAAAATTAGTATTGATAGGTTATAGGGATTTATTAAAGCAAGTCTAACAGGTAGTTTATTCACATTCTGGGAGAAAATTGGTGTTATATCTAGGTTGAATATAGGAAAAATGTGGATAATTCCATATGTTAAAAAGCCAGAAATTATTCCTTGAAGAAGTTTTCCGAATGGTGTATGCTTTTATTGAAATATCAGATTTAGAAGTGATGCTTAATACTTGAAGTAGTACACTTATACCTCCAAAGCCTAAAATAAAACTTGCAAAAGTAACTAAAGTAGAAAACGACTTTGTACTTATATGTGAAAGGTTATTTAAGCCATTTGTAAGTTCTACTAATCCACAAATAATAGGTTTTATAAAATTCACATCAATGTTTAGAGTATTAAATATTGGGTAAAACATGTTAGAAATCATGTTTAATACACCAGAATTATTTAAGATTGATATAATTACAGAAAATAATATTACAAAACCACCAATCATAATAACTGTATTAATTGCACTCATAATACTAGTAGATAAAACTTCACCTAAATTAGAAAAAGTTACAATATTTTTTTGCAAAACAGGAAGTTTTTTAATATATGATGTTTCATTTTCATTGTATTTCCAAAATCTAAATAAAAGTCCAACTATAATACATGATAATATATGGGTTATAAATAATAGTATTCCGTATTAAAGTATTACAAAACATACTTATTCCGAACAGTACCTATAATAAACAAAGGACCAGAATTATTGGTAAATGCAAGTAATCTTTCTGCTTCAGCTTTTGAACATTCTCCATTTTTTCTGAATTCAGTAACAATTTTTGCACCAACTGGATATCCACTTATAATTCCCATAATAAAAGCATATGCACCAATACCAGGTACATTAAAAATAGGTTTCATATATTTATTAAGTAAATTTCCGAATAGAAGATACAACTGTAGTATGACTTAGTAATTCAGTTGCTATAAAAAAAGGTAAAAGTGCAGGAACAACAGAATTTGCCCATAACAGTAAACCATTTTTTGTAGCAGATAAATTTTCCTTAGAAAATATAACAAGATATATGGTAAAAAGGATAAATAATGTTGGTAAAATATGCTTCTTTATTGATAATGTGAAAAAATGTGATTTTGTTTTCATGTGTAGTACCTCCTATAGTTAATATTACATTATATATATGTAATTATTGTTTACCTGAAATATTATATATATAT
>CAQOYX010000086.1 GCA_948852375.1 uncultured Clostridia bacterium | reverse complement strand
ATTTCCTATTTTTATTTTCTATATTAGGTGTGACATATCTATTGTAAACCTATATATTGCGTTTTTGAAGAATTATAGATTGGTTACAAGTTAATGGTTCTATACAATATATTCTTTAAACTATTATCCTATAACCATAGGTTATATATAAGTATATTTTTTTAATATGCTTTTTTATTTTTTTATGCTATAATAAAACTTACTATATAAATTAAAATGGAGATGTTTTCATGGAACGATATAATATTGTAAAAAAAGCTAGTATTCTTGGTATCTTAGGTAATATTTTTTTACTTATAATAAAGACTATTATTGGATTTTTAAGTAATAGTCAAGCTATGATTGCAGATAGTGCAAATAGTGCTGGTGATATTTTTGCTTCTTTAATGACTTTCATTGGTAATAAAATTGCAAGTGAACCAGATGATAAAACTCATAATTTTGGGCATGGAAAGGCTGAGTATATATTTTCTTTATTTATCAGCATTTCTATGATATTTGTTAGTACAAAATTATTATACGATTCTGCTATATCTTTAATACATAGTGAAACTTTTACATTTTCTTGGTTTTTAGTTATAGTTTGTATTATTACTATTTTAGTTAAACTTTCATTATATTTATATACTAAGACTTTAGCAAAAAAATATAATAATATATTGTTAGAAGCCAATATGAAAGACCATAGAAACGATTGTATTGTAACATTTTGTACTCTTGTTTCTATTTTGTCTGGATTATTTAATTTTTATATATTAGATGGCATTGTAGGAATTCGGAATATCTATTTGGATTTGTTATACAGGATTTACTATATTAATAGAAAGTTGTAATATTTTAATGGATGTTTCTATTGATAGTGATACTGAAAAAATGATTTTAGATTTAGCTCACTCTTATAAAGATATAAAAAAAATGGATGCTATTTCATCTTCCCCTGTTGGGTACCAATATATTGTAGTTATTACCATATATGTAGATGGTAATATGCCTACATTTGATAGCCATAATTTGGCTGATTCTTTGGAAAAAGATATTACTAGAATCGATAAAATTTATAGAACTATCATACATGTCAATCCTATCTAAGGAAATTTCCAAATTACAACATTTTGTTTATACCCCCAGTTACAAAGTGACTGGGGGTTATTATTTATCTTCCACTTTTTACCAAAATTTTATCACCTTTTGCCACAATTTTTGCACTTTCTCCTACTTTTATATTTCCATCTAATATTTCTTCTGCTAATCTATCTTCTAATTCATTTTGTATTGTTCTTCTTAAAGGACGTGCTCCATAAGCTTTGTCTACTCCGTAGTTTGGCAATTAATTCTTTTACAGATTTATCTATTTTTATATCCATATTATTTTGTTTCATTCTGTCTACTACTTCTTTTAGCATAATATCAATAATACTTTCAATTTCTGTATCAGATAATTTATGAAATACTATTATTTCATCTATACGATTTATAAATTCTGGTCTAAATTGCTTTTTTAGTTCTTGTAATACTTCTTTTTTGGTTTGTTCATATTTCTTTTGCTCATCTTTTGCTTTGTCTTTTTCTGTATTGTTTGTAAATCCTAAAGTTTTTGTATCTGTAATTAACCTTGCTCCTACATTTGATGTCATTATTATTACTGCATTTTTAAAATTTACTGTTCTTCCGGTTTGCATCAGTTAAACGTCCGTCTTCTAAAATTTGAAGTAACATATTCATAACATCTGGATGCGCTTTTTCTATTTCATCAAATAGTATTACACAATATGGTTTTTTGCGTACCTTTTCTGTTAGTTGTCCTCCATCATCAAATCCTACATATCCTGGAGGTGCACCTATTAATTTTGATACAGAATGTGGCTCCATGTATTCAGACATGTCTACCCTTATCATAGCATTTTCGTCTCCAAATAAATTTTCCGCAAGTGCTTTTGCAAGTTCTGTTTTTCCAACACCTGTTGGACCTAAAAATATAAATGAACCTATTGGACGTTTTGGGTCTTTTAAGCCTACTCTTCCTCTTCTAATAGCTTTTGCAACAGCAGATACTGCCTCATTTTGACCTACTACTCTTTCATGTAATGTTTTTTCTAAATTCTTTAGTTTCTCATTTTCATCTTCTGTAAGTCTTTTTACAGGTATTTTCGTCCAGTTTGCAATAACTTCTGCTATGTCTTCTTCTGAAATTTCTGTTACATTTCTTGTGTTTTTATTATTCCATTTTTCCTGTTCAAGTTTTAACTTTTCTCTTAAATTTTTCTCCTTATCCCTAAGTGATGCAGCCTTTTCAAATTCTTGTACACGTATTGCTTCTTCTTTTTCATTTTTTGCTACTTCAATTTCTTCAGATATCTTTTTTAAACTTTCTGGCTCTGTATATGTTCTCATTCTTATTCTAGATGCTGCCTCATCTATTAAGTCTATTGCTTTATCTGGTAAAAATCTATCATTAATATATCTTACAGATAACGAAACCGCTGATTCTATTGCTTCATCTGTAATTTTAACATTATGATGTGCTTCATATTTATCTCTAATTCCTTTTAGAATCTTTATAGTGTCTTCACTACTTGGTTCTTGTACTGTTACAGGACTAAATCTTCTTTCAAGAGCTACATCTTTTTCAATATATTTTCTATATTCATTTAAAGTTGTTGCACCAACTAGCCTAATTTCTCCCCTTGCAAGAAGTGGTTTTAGAATGTTTGCTGCATCTATTGCTCCTTCTGCTGAACCTGCTCCAACTATTGTGTGAATTTCATCAATAAATAAGATTACATCTCCTGCTTTTTTTACTTCGTTTAAGCATTTCTTTATTCTTTCTTCAAAATCTCCTCTATATTTTGCACCTGCTACCATGCTAGACATATCTATAGAAACTACACGTTTATTTTTTAGCATTTCTGGAACATCATCTAAAACAATCTTTTCAGCAAGTCCCTCTACTACAGCAGTTTTACCAACACCTGGCTCACCTATTAGGCATGGGTTATTTTTTGTTCTTCTTGAAAGAATTTGTATAACCCTTTCTATTTCATCCTTTCTTCCAACTATTGGATCCAATTTTCCCTCCATTGCTTGTTTTGTTAAATCTGTACCAAATTGGTTTAATGTAGTTGTTTGATTAAAACTGCCTAGTTTCTTTTGATTTTCTTGGACTTTCTTTTGATTATTAGGTACTTCTTCTTCATTTATAACCTGTATAATTTCATTATACAATTTTCCGAGAATCAACATTTAGATCTAGCATAATTCTTACAGCAATACTATCCCCT
Source organism: uncultured Clostridia bacterium (assembly GCA_948852375.1). The sequence continues at coordinate 2,661 of CAQOYX010000086.1, read as the reverse complement.
TCTCTCATAATGCCAATTAAAATATGTTCTGTCCCAATATAATCTGAACCAAGTTTTCTTGCTTCACGAAAAGCATTTTCTATAACTCTTTTAGTTCTTGGAGTAAAACCAATAGTTCCCTCCTCTTTCGGATTTTCTTCTTTTCCAATTAATTCTATAATATCATCATATACTGCACTTGCTGTTATATTCTGGTTTTCTAAAACCTTATAAGCAACCCCAGTTCCTTCTTTTACAAGACCATATAAAATATGTTCTGTTCCAATATAATTATGCCCAAGCTCCATTGCAACCTCATTTGCAATTTCTATTGCCTTTTCTGCACTATTTGTAAATTTATATGTCATTAAAATCACCCTTTCTATTTTTCCCCAATAATCTGCTTTATTACATCTGCCCTTTTTATGTCTCGCTTATATGCATCTATTTTTTCACCTAAGTATTTTTGTAGGTTTGCTGGTTTTGTATAAAGCATTAATTTATTTACCTTTAAATCATCTAATTCTTTTATTATCCCCATATCTACCCCCAGTTTTACATTTGATAATAAATTATTTGCTTCTTCTGATGATATTTTTTTACAATTTAATAAAATTCCATATGCTCTATATACTTCATCCTCTAGCTCTATTTCTTCTTTTGCAAGTATTTTTCTTGCAAGCCTTTCTTGTTCAATAATTTTTAACGTTATTTGTTTTAAGTTCATAATAATTTCTCTTTCTGATATTCCAAGTGATTGCTTATTTGAAACTTGATACATGTTTCCTACTTGTTTTGAGCCTTCACCATATATCCCTCTTATATTCATTCCAAAATTATTTATTACTTCTAATATTTTTTGTATATTTCCTGTTTTTGTTAATCCTGGTAAATGTACCATAACAGATGCTCTTAAACCTGTTCCTACATTTGTTGGACATGCAGTTAAAAAACCATATTTTTCACTATATGCATAATCTAGGCTTTTTTGTAATTTATCATCAACTTCTAAAGCCAAATTCATTAAATTATCTATATCAAATCCTTCTCCTAAAATTTGAACACGCAAATGGTCTTCTTCATTTATCATTACCACAATATTTTCATCATCATTAATTAACATAGCTCCTTTTTCATCTTTTTTTAGTGCAAAATTTGGGCTTATAATATGCTTTTCTACTAAAGTCATTTTAGTAATATCATCTATGTCTTTTAATTTAATAAATTTAATTCCATAACCTAAATTTGGTGTTATTTCTTTTATTCTACCTTCTATCTTTTCTAAATCTTCTTTTGTTGCTTTATTGATGAATGAATAATCTGATAAATTTCGTGCAAGTCTAATTCTTGAACTAACAACAACATCCGATTCTTTTCCATTTTGCAAATACCAATTTAACATTTATTTTTTCCTCCTATTATTCTTAATTTTAAGAACTCGCAGTAATATTTTAGGTTCTTAATTGCTAATCTATTCTAACTTTTTAATCTCATCTCTTATTTTAGCTGCATCTTCGTATCTTTCTTCTTGTATTGCTGTTTTTAAATTTTGTTTTAATTCTTTTAATTTAGTATTTGTGTTTCTTTTTTCTATATCGTTTTCCTCTTTTGGATAAGCAATGCTCGCCCCTACATTTTGATATTTTTCTTTATTTACTCTTTCCTTTTTACTCTTGCCTCCTACAATACCTAGCCCTACATGTCTATTTCCTGCTTGTATGTTTTTTAAAATTGGATCTATTTTTTCTGAAAATATTTCATAGCAATTGTCACATCCAAATTTACCTGTATTAATGAATTCGTCATATGTCATACCACATTTATCACATATCGTTTTTTCTGGCTTAACAAAACTTGGTAAAAACTCTTTCTCATCTTCAAAAAAATTACCTAAGAAACTTGAAAAATTAATTGGCATACTAAAATCAAAATTTCCTATTCCTAATTCTTTACTGCACTTTTCGCAAAATGCCATTTCTTTTTTTACTCCATTTACAATTTGCGTATATTTCACATTTGCTTCATTTTCTCCACAATTTTGACATAACATAAAAATCACTCCTTTTTATCTAGTCCACTAAATTTAATAACATATTTTTAAATATGTTTCCTCGCAGTTTGTCCCTTACGTCTTGCTGAACTGTTAGCACATTATCACTTGTTGCTACTTTTAACAATTTTGCTTCTTTTTCATTAATTATTCCATAAGACAAAAAATTACTTATAAAAATATCAACCTCATTTGCTGTAATTTGCTCCTCCAAACTTGCTATAATATGCATTAAGTAATTGCTTTTTGTAACATTTACTTTTTTTATTCTAATGTGCCCTCCTCCTCCACGTCTACTTTCTACATAATATCCTTGTGATGGCTTAAATCTTGTTTGTATAACATAGTTTATTTGTGATGGAACGCAATTAAAATGCTCTGCTAGTTCATTTCTTTGTATTTCTATATAATCTTCTTCATCTTTTAATAATTCTTTTATAAATTCTTCTATTACATCAGACATTCTCATTTTGTTCACTTCCATTCTTTATTTTATTTTTTTAATACTTTTAAAAATTGAGTTTGCGTTTATTTATATTTCATTTTGACTTTGACTTTCTTTGACTTATAAGTATATTATAGTAGAATTATTTTTTATTTCAAGCAAAACTTATTATATTATATTCTCGTTT
>CAQOYX010000085.1 GCA_948852375.1 uncultured Clostridia bacterium | reverse complement strand
AGCGGGAGAAATTATGAACGAAACATTTAAAATTAATGTGTATTTTGATGAAAAGGGTGAAGAAATAGAAAAAATAATATCACATCTTTTGATTGATATTATCGAAAAAAATAGATAAAGACTTTTTATTACTTCAGCATTTGAATTTATAAAAAAATCAGATATAATTTAATATGAATTCAAATTGTTTTTATCAAGCATAGGTTTGTAAAATTAAAATTTTATAAAAATTTTAATTTTATGATGAGCACAGCGAAAGGAGGAACAATGCTTGAAACAATAAAAACAGTAATTTATAAAGTTGCAATTTATATAAGATTATCAAAAGAAGATGTAGATAGAGGATATGATGAAAGTGAAAGTATAAAAAATCAAAGAACATTATTAACAGAATATGTAGAAAAACTAGGATGGGAATATCAACTTATAGACATTTATATTGACCAAGGTTATACAGGAACAAACTTTAATAGACCAGATTTTCAAAGAATGATTAAAGATATCGAAAATGGAAAAATTAATATGGTTGTAACAAAAGACTTATCTCGTTTAGGTCGTGATTATATAGAAACAGGGGAATATATTGAAAAATGGTTTCCAGAGCATAAAATTAGATATATTTCTGTAACAGATGGAATAGATACTTTTCAAACATCAAATGGAAATAATGACATAGCACCATTTAAGTCCATATTAAATGATATGTATTCTAAAGATTTATCAAAAAAGATAAGAACAGCCTTACATACTATGCAAAAACAGGGAAAATGGGTAGGAGGAAAGACAGCGTTAGGATATATAAAAGACCCAAATGATAAAAATAAATTAATTATTTGTAAGCAAGAGGCAGAAATAGTAAGAACCATTTTTAATATGGCTGTTTTACGGAAATGAAATAGGAGCTATCAAAAATTATTTAAATGATAACAAAATACCAACAGCTAATCAATTAAGATACAACAAAGCAACATTTTGGGAAAATAAAACAGTAAAAAATATCTTAAAAAATGAAGTATATATCGGAAATACAGTGCAAAATAAAAGGAGTAGAATTAGCTATAAAAACAGAAAACTTAGAAGTAATCCACAAGAACAATGGAATATAGTAGAAAATACGCATGAACCAATTATCGATAAAAAAGTATTTAATAAAGTGCAAAAAATGGTAATTGTAAAAAAATACAATAGAAATGAAAAAAAGCATAAATTTTTATTAGATGGATTGTTATTTTGCTATGAATGTAAACACAAAATAGGAGTAAGAGGAAAGAAAGACGGTTATATGTTTATGATATGCAATAATTATCGTAGAAACTCAAAACTAGGGCTTTGTACATCACATGGATTTAGCTATGATTCATTAGAAAAAAGTATTTTGAAATACATAAAAGAGTTATTTTTAGCAATTGATAGAAAGAAAATAGAATTAAATATAAAAAATAATAGAACAAAACAGGATTATGGAAAAATGTTAAAACAGAAACAAACAGAAATAAACATTATAAAAGATAACATAGATAAAATGTATGTTGATAAGTTAAATGGTAAAGTTAGTGAAGAAATGTATGAAAGGTTATTTAATAAACTAATGGGTGAAGTAAGTCAAAAAGAAAAAGAATGCAGTGAGTTAAAAAACAAAAAAGAAGATGCTATGCAGGATGATAGCAAAGAAATAGAAAAAATCGTTAAGGAATTTCTAAAATTAGAAAAAACAACACCTGAAATAATGAAAGTAATTATTAATAAAATAGAAATACATCAAGATAAGCAAGTAGATATATATTTCAATTTTAAGAAGTTAAATGATTTGAAAGATAGTATTCATAAAGGTATTAATAAAAATGACTAATTTAATATTGGATGTTAAATTAGTCAAAAAATAAAATCAAAACTGTCTACTTTGACCTCAACCAGAAGCAATTAGTATGTCAGATAGAGTAGTAGTTCTAACCCATAGACCTACAGAAGTTAAAAAAGTATATGAAATTAATTTTGAAATGGAAAAAAGAGATCCATTAAATTGCAGAAAAAGCCCTAAATTTAGTGATTATTTTGACTGCTTGTGGAAGGAGCTTGATGTACATGGATAAAAAAATATCTGAGGATAGAAAAAAATACTTAAGAAAACAAAAAATGAATAAAATAGCAGTAATTACAATACAAATTGTAATTGTTGTAGTATTTATTGCAATATGGGAAATTTTAGCAAATGTTGGAATAATAGATAGCTTTATTGCGAGCCAGCCGTCTCGTATTGTAAAAACATTTTTTAATTTGACACGGAAATAAACTAATAGAACATTTAGGAATTACATGTTTTGAAACAATAGTAGGATTTGTAAGTGGAATAGTATTAGGAGTATTAATTGCAATTTGCTTATGGTGGTCTAAATTTTTATCTAAAGTACTGGATCCATTTTTAGTAATATTAAATAGTCTGCCCAAAATTGCATTAGGGCCAGTAATTATTATATGGGTAGGAGCAGGAATGGGAGCCATAATTACAATGGCACTTGCAATATCTTTAATAGTTACAGTACTTGAAATTTTAAATGGATTTATAAATACAGATAAAGAATTAATAAAAATGGCAAAAACATTTAATGCAAACAAAATGCAAATATTAACTAAAATTGTAATTCCATCAAACATATCTACTTTTATGAATTCTCTAAAAGTAAATATAGGTTTAACTTTAGTTGGTGTTATAACAGGAGAATTTTTAGTATCTAAGGCAGGACTCCGGGTATTTAATAGTTTATGGAGGGCAGGTATTTCAGCTCGATCTTGTTATGACAAGTGTAATAATTTTAGCAATAGTTGCAATAATAATGTATCAAGGAATTAATATTTTAGGAAAAATTGTTATGAAAGTGCAAAAATAGATGAGTTATAATAGTTAGTATGAAATTATGTAGGAAAAAAATGTTATTCTAAGTGTAATAAAAAAGTTGCATATTATGTTAATTTATGTTAAAATATGATTATAAATGTTTTTGAAACCAAAAAGAACAAAAGTCTTGGAGGTTTTAAAGCCTCCAAAAATTATACGAGGAGGTAAATATGCGGGAACTATTAGAAAAAATTGCATATACTGCAATTAGGCTAAAAAAAGGAATGGTATACTTTTTTGATAACGACGGTATTTATAATCGGGTAAGTGTTGAACAAGGAAAAAAAATCATTTTAAAGGGACTGCTTTTTCGTAATGATGGAAGTGCGTATTTATATAATGATTTAGGTAATATTACAGGTACCAACAATAAAGTCTTAAGTAAAAAGGCAATTTGCCAATTGAAGATTGGAGATAATATTGAACGATTGGAATATTACCTGAAAAATGTTCAATTTGAGCATCATGAAAAACCACAGGGCTTGGATAGATTTATAACAAAAATTAAAAAACCAGAGTATATTAAGAGTCCAGAAAATGAGAGAATAGAAAGGCTCATAAATGTGTTTGACTATATTCATATTGATATAAACATAGTTTCTGAATGGGAAGAAGACAGAAGAAAATATATAGAAAAACATGAAAATGACATACTACAAAGAGCCATTGAAATGGTTGAAAATGACGAAAATTTCAAAAGATATGGAGTGACTGTCAACATCTTAAAAGTAGGAATAGTGACTTTAACCAGAAGAAATACATTAGATGTAGTTATAGAAGTAAAAGAGAAATAAAATAACCGCAAAATGAGCATATAAAATTCAATAATTATTCGAATTTTATATGCTTATTTTAATATTTAAATAATAGTTAGGATATTTAATTAAAAATTAATATATATTTTTGTCAGTAGTTATATAAAATTTGTATTCATAATTGTCATTATGAATATGACATAAAAGCTTAAGGTATTAGTTATAAAAAAATACCATATTGAGGGTTTAATTTATTAAAAGTACAAAATAAATCAATATAAAAACAAGAAAAACGTGTTACCATTAAATAAAAAAATGAATATGATATAGCATAACCCAAAAAAAGAGTGGAAAGCACAAGGTAAAAGTAATGTAATTATTTTTAAAACCATGTGTATTTTCTAAAATAAAACAAGAAAGGGATGATGTTTATTATGAAAAAAGTTATAATTACAGTTGGAATATGTATTATTGTTATTGCAATAGTAGTTACAAGTGTTATTTTACAAAATGGAAAAAGCAATAATACTCTAAAGAAGATTAGGGTAAATGAAGTAACACGTTCAGTATTTTATGCACCACAATATATAGCAATAAAAATGGGATTTTTTGAAGAAGAAGGTTTACAAATAGATCTATCAACGGGTCGGAGGAGCAGACACAGTTATGACCTCGGTTCTTGCGGGGCAAAGCGATATAGGTTTTGCAGGACCTGAAGCGTCAATATATGTATATAATGAAGGAAAGGAGGATTTTTGCCAAGTGTTTGCACAACTTACCAAAAGAGATGGTTCTTTCCTAGTAAGTAAAACAGATAACAAAAATTTCAAATGGACAGATTTAAAAGGTAGTACCATAATTCCAGGAAGAAAAGGTGGAGTACCATACATGACACTTGAATATGTACTTAAGAAAAATGGAATAAATCCTAATACGGATGTGACATTAGATGATAGTATAAAATTTGATTTAATGGCAGGAGCATTTACAGGAGGAACAGCAGATTATGTAACACTATTTGAACCAACTGCAAGTATGACCCAAGAGGCGAAAAAAGGATATATTGTAGCATCAGTAGGAGAAGCTAGCCGGAGAAATACCATATACAGCATATTTTGCAAAGAAAAGCTATATAGAAGAAAATAGTAATATAATTCAAAGTTTTACAAATGCAGTTTATAAAGGACAAAAATGGGTAAAAGAACATTCTAGCCACGAAATTGCAGAAGAAATTAAAGACTTTTTCCCAGATACAGACATAGAATTATTAGCAAATGTATTACAAAGTTATATAGATATAGATGCATGGAATGAAACACCAATACTAAAGGAAGAAGCATATAACTTGTTACAAACAGTAATGGAAGAAGCAGGAGAATTAAAACAAAAAGCGCCATATGAAAAGATAGTAAACAACAAATTTGCAGAAGATGTTATGAAAAAGTAACATAAAACTATAGAAAAAGTCTCCAATCTATGATAAAATAACATAATCATAGATTGGAGGTTTTTTATGAAATTATTATTAACAAGACATGGACAAACAGATTGGAATGTAGCAGGAAAAGTACAAGGGCAAACTGATATTGAATTAAATGAAACAGGAGTTATACAAGCTAAAGTTGTGGGAGAAAAACTATCAAATGAAAAAATTGATGTAATTATATCATCACCATTAAAAAGAGCGAAAAAGACAGCAGAACTTATAAGAGGAAATAGAGACATTCCAATTTTAATCGATGAAAGAATAACAGAAAGGTCATTTGGAGAACATGAGGGAAAAACAAGAGAAGAGTTCAATTTTAGTGAAATATGGAATTATAAATTAAATAAACAATATAAAGAAGCTGAAAGCGTAAGAGATTTATTTACTAGAGTAAAAGGATTTTTAAATAAAATAAAAGAAGAATATAATGACAAAACAGTACTAATTGTAACACATGGAGGAGTAATAGTGCCAATTAGAGCAGCTATAGAGGGAATTCCAGATGGAATGGATGTACTACAAAATTTAGGAATTGAAAACTGTGAAGTAAAACAATATGATTTGTAAAATAAGTATAAAAGGAATAGAATTGTTTTGCAGTAAATAATAAAAAATTAAATTTTATTATTTAGTTAAATAGATATGTTTTGAATAAAAAGTAGAGAAAATTAAAAGATAGCAGAAAGAAAAGCTAGTTTAAAAGAAATTATTTCTTTTAAACTATTAGTGCCTTTAGAGGAAAGAGAGAAAGGAGAAGATTATACAATGAAAATAAATGTAGTACTAGTAGAGCCTGAAATACCACAAAATACAGGAAATATTGCAAGAACATGTGCAGCGATAGGTGGAAAATTACACTTAGTACATCCACTACGGATTTAGTATAGATGAAAAACATTTAAAAAGAGCAGGATTAGATTATTGGGACAAACTAGAAATTGAAGAACATACATCACTTAGAGAATTTTTATTAAAATATCCTGTAGAAAAAAATAACATGTTCTTTGTTACAACAAAGGGAAAAAAGGTATATTCAGCGGATATATTTACAAATTTAGATGAAGTATTTGTATTATTTCGGAAAAGAAACAAAAGGTCTACCAGAGGAATTTTTACAAA